>NZ_WQGH01000006.1:0-244493 GCF_013034585.1 Ruegeria sp. HKCCA5426 | reverse complement strand
TTGAATCAGCAGTTCATGCGTCGATCAAGGAAGAGTTTTTCAACAAAATAAGCCCTTGTAGTCGCTCAAAAACGGGGGGAGATCTTAGAGCCCATTAGAGAAACCGTTTATTAACTCGCAGAAGCCCTCCAGAGAGCAGTGTTATCCTCCTGCCACGCCAGCGACGTTGACATATAGGGCGTACACAGAATGGCTTGCTGCCATGAAAAGCCGGCTGTTGGCACGGCCTCCAAAGCAGAGATTGGCACATCGTTCAGGCAAAGCGATGCGACCTATAGGAGTTCCATCAGGGGCAAAGACCATAACTCCGTCCAGTTCGGCATCACCCATGCCCCAACCGCACCAGAGATTACCGTCCAAATCCACGCGGAATCCATCTGGCGTGCCTGGACCAGCATCGATTAGCATACGCTTGTTCTGGATCGAGGCACCATCCGTGTTCACGTCATAGGCCAGTATTTTTCGAGTCGGCTCACCGCGCGATTCAACAATGTACAGCACGGTCTCATCGGGGCTGAAAGCCAAGCCGTTTGGCCCTAGAATGTCATCGGCTACTACTCTCAGTTTTCCGGTGTCGGGGTCCAGTCGGTATACGTTCTGGCCTATCTCTGGTTCGGCGCGGTGACCTTCGTAGTTGCCCAAGATGCCGAACGGAGGATCGGTGAACCAGACACTGCCGTCGGATTTGACGATCACGTCATTGGGCGAGTTGAGTCGCTTTCCGTCAAGGCTCTCTGCTAGCACAGTGATTGAGCCATCATATTCTGTGCGCGTAACCCGTCGTCCACCGTGTTCGCAGGTTATAAGGCGGCCTTGCCTGTCCCGGGTCTGACCATTGGCGAAATTCGACGGCTGGCGAAACGCCGATGACTTTCCGGTAACCTCGTCCCAGCGCATGATGCGGTTATTCGGAATATCACTCCATAGCAGGTATCGTCCGTCACCGAACCACACTGGCCCTTCACACCAGCGACAACCAGTTGCCAATCGTTCTACACCGGCCAACGGCAGCCTGTATTTATCGAAGCGCGGATCGAGTGTCACAACGGAGGGGTCTGGATACCGCTGCGAGGGTTGCCAGCTATTTTCGAAGTCATATTTGTCCGTCATAAATCATCCTCAGGGTGGTGCCTGCTCATGCTAGGTGACCGGTCCTGAATTGAACAGGGCACGCTTATCACCATCGGCAAAGCCCCTAAGGAAGCCTGTTCAAGTCTCGGTTGCGATCATCGCGAAAATTCGACTTGGTCTGCGTCTTCCGCCGAGCAGTCGTTGAGTGTAACTCACTGAACATCGGCACCAAGGCCGAAGCGGTCGTTGAAATGATGGATTTTAGCAATTTTCATCTCGCTAGAAAGCCCCACCAAGTTTGACTAGCTAGCTGCCGGGGACCAGCAACATCGCTAAAACTTGGATGGGGCTGAGTGCTGGTGGTGCAACACCTGTTAACTAACTAGGCCAAACTATTTAGAAGGCAAAACAACTACTGCGAACTAGTTGACAACCATTGCACACCTGAACCTCCAAATGGGACATGCGATGTGATTTATCGAATGGCTGCACCGAGCCCAAATTGACCGATCCTGCAAGTTGCCCCTGCGTCCGCTCGCATCGTAAGCTTTGCACCGAAGCAAATGGTCCCGTTATGCTGATCTGAGCAGTATTCGGAGGTAAGATGCCCAAGAACAGCAAACTCAATACTGACTTCCTAGTCCGCAATGAAACTGATCTGAGGTCGCAGTTCTCTGAAACGCATGAAATCGCTATCAAAAAGTGCTTAAAACACATCGATAAGCATGCGCGGGAATTTATTGAAAGATCTCCATTTGTTTGTATCGGGACCCAATCACCGGATGGGTCTGCGGACGTAAGTCCTAGAGGTGATCCGCGCGGGTTCGTAAAGATATTGGATGATACAACCCTCTTGATCCCCGACAGACCGGGCAACAACCGGTTGGATACACTGTCAAATATTCTGACCAATTCCAAAGTCGGCCTGCTGTTTTTAGTGCCCGGGTTCGATGACACTATGAGGGTAAATGGTCACGCGGAACTCACGCGTGATCCTGACCTGCTTTCCATGATGGCCGTAAATGAACGTGTTCCCAAAATTGCCATCGCGGTGCATGTCGATGAAGTCTTCATTCATTGTGCGAAAGCCCTTCGCCGTTCAAACCTTTGGGATGCCGGTCGGCATCAGAACCGTGACGACGTTCCGTCTCTGATGAAGATCATACTGGATCAAACATCTGGCGCGCCTTCCGATCCCGAGGAGCAACTTAGGTTGGACGAAAATCTGGAGCGAGAGTACCGCCAGACAATGTACTAACCGATGTTGGTGGGGTATCTGCTGCCAAAAGCGGTTATTTGTTGGACAAAACGGAAGGTTCGCATAATCCACAATGCGGTCACTCGCTTTCGGTCTCACAAACAAAGCCAGGTGTTATACTGACGTGACTTGTATCGAGCAGAGCCCAATAGCCGCTTTCGACTAAGATACCGTTTGGAAGCATCACGAAAATCATCACACTAGCGCCTCGCTCGCCGAAGGTCTCTGACCTGTGGCATGCAGATAAGCCGTTTTGTTGGTTATCGCAGTTGAGCAACCAAGTGCGTTCGATGTTGTGGTCATTCCAGGTAAAGACACCCTGATCATCCGTAATGCTATAAGTGTGATTAGGATTTTCGGGGTGAGTGCAGGACATCTCCAAAGATACTGCCGCCGTACTAGCGAGCATTAGCGTGGTTGCTGGCAGTATGATCAGTCGCAAGATTGACATGCGTTGATAGTGCATCGCCGTCCTTTCGCCTTGCAAGCTCCCCAGAACCGAAGGGCCGTTGGTTGAATTGGCATTGGCCGGTGCTTTGATTGTCTGCTTAGTCCGCACTGCGGTCATTGATGCGCTACGCAGCGAAAGACTGCTTTGAGCCCATTCCGGAAGTGGTCCCGTGCTGACGCTCGCAAGTGTGGCAATTCGAAACTCAAAATTGTTAGCAGCGCCGCAGATAGAAGAGCAGACTTTGAATCCACTCACAGGGAAACCAACTGCAGAGATGTCCGAGGTGCAAACTGTGCAGGCCTCTGACCTATCCGTATGAACGAACCAGAACGTCACACGGGCACGGACTCTGGCCCGGGATTCGGCGGCATCGAGTTGTGTCGAAGCGGATTTCGACCACTAGCCAGTCGCCACTCAGGTGTAAATCCTGGCTCAAAGGCCGTCCAGCTCGAGCCTTTGAGAGAGTGTATGCGCATCTGATTTGGGCATGGGAAGAATCAATCGGTCTCCCTCAACGCCTTCAACGATGTTGACCGAGCGAAGCAGGCTTCCATCTACCTTGATGTCAAGCGAACCACCCACAGATGCCTTGGTGAATGCCGAAAGGGCAGCGGCAATGTCAGGGACTAGGCGTAACTCGACAAGAGGCTGGCCATTTGGATCCTCGCGTATTTCGCCACCGACAATCTCCCGCGCCGTTACTACGATCGGTCCAAGTTGAAGGGGTGCCGTTGTGCCATCGATCACGCATATCGGGTAGTTGCCGGGGACCCGGCCTCCGCCCAGATCGAGGCATCGGTCAAGATAGGCGGCTTTCTGGATCACTGAACCAGCCCAGAACGCGGCGCAAACAGCAACAAGTGCAGTGCCTACTACTAAAATTCGCTTTGAAGGCATCGGGATCCTCTGTCTGTTTAGCCGCTTCAGGCGACGGTAAAGGCCGTGTCTTGCGGCTTGACTAGCAACGCAAAATCCTATGCCATGACGGAGTTTCAAATGCAAAACCACAGAAAGGTAAGCTTGGAATGGGGTTTGTGCAATCGATCAAAGTCTGCCTTTCGAAATACGTCGTCTTTTCAGGGCGGGCAACACGTTCGGAATACTGGTGGTTCGTGCTTTTCGTCATCTTGTGCAACATCGTTTTTTCGGTCCTAGACAGGGCGATGTTCGGCGCAAACCCCGAAACCGGCGAAGGCACGAGTGTCCTTAACCCCTTATTTCAAGTCGCGGTTTTCTTACCGATGCTTGCTGCTGGGTGGCGCCGACTGCACGACACCGGACGCCCGGGATGGTACCTTCTTCTACCAATGGCGTTGGGGTTTGCGACCATGGTTGCGATTCTGAGCGGTGTTGCGGTCTTCTCCGTACTGGAGGGCGGCGTAGACGATCCGGAAGTTCTGCGCGGCCCAGCAGCGTTCCTCGGAGTAACCGGGATGATCGTAGTCTGGGTGCTGCAATTGGTCTTGACGGTCATGATGATCTGGTGGCTGACCCGGCCGTCCGAGGAAGGGGCCAACCCCTACGGGCCACCGGCAGCGTGACTAACTTGCCAGATTAGCTGTTGAGATTTGAGGGGAGCCAGAATGAAACGAAAAATGCCTTTAGGCTTTGCGATGGCCTGCGCCATCGCTACGCCAGTCCTTGCAGAGTGGAATTTCGTTGCCGGACCGACAGCAAATGCTTTCATCCAATCCAACGACTCCACGCTGGAGCTCCAATGCGACCGAATTCGCTTTGCGCCCGCGGGCTACGAAGACAGCGAGGACATAGTGGCCAAGCGGGGACTGTCGATCCGTTTCATGCAGGACGGAACGACCGAAGCTGGTGCTTTCCAGGTCGGGCAGGACAACGCCAGCATTCAAATCGTTGACAACTACCCGGTCGAGATCGCGTTCAATGATGCGCAGGATTACGGTTTCGTCCTGGATCAGTTGGCGGCAAATGCCTCGGTCAACCTTTCCATGGTCGAACAGGACATCACCTATGGAATCTTCGACCTCGCGGGGTCCAGTGCAGCCATCAAGTCACTCAGGTCTGCCTGCGGCGGAGCGGCACAGGAGATAGCAAGCACCGAGGCCCCGGAGGGCGTGGTTTATTGTGGCGGCGGTGACGTCAAACGTCAGATCGAATACGTGATCCTCGACACTCCGGATGGCGAATGGGATGCCCTGCTGACCGTTAATGGTAAGGTGACACGGGCCATGACGGCCTACAGTTTCTTTGGCAATGCGGCAGCTCCGAAGGGGTTCGTCGTCGCACTCCTTGGCGAGGATAGATCGGAAACGCTAGTGTTCAGCGATGGTGGCAAAGATTGGCTGGAATATGGGGATTACCAGTATGATAAGTGCAATTGATGCTCTGGCGTGAAACAGAACCGCAGATTGGAACGGCCAAGCCCCTGAGGTTTCTTGGGTTTTGGGCCGCGTCCTGGCTTGCTTTTGTTACGTCGGCGTCATCCGCCGATGTTTCCGATCTTCCCAAACAGCTGCAGAAAAAAGTCGAGACGGCCCGGCAGGCTTGCGCCGAGTTCAACAATGGCACCTTTTACCTCGAATGGGAGGCCGTCGACCGGGTCGATCTGGATGGCGACCTGTACCTCGACTGGGTGCTGAACGAGCGCGGTTTCTCCTGTTCAACGGCGGCCTCTCTGTACTGCGGTACGGGGGGGTGCATGTCGCATTTCCTCGTGGAGGACGTCCTTCATTCCCTGTTTAACCAGGGGTGGGGCCTGGCGGATCTCGGGCCGAACAAGGTTCTTCTAGCGGATGTACACGGCTCGCAATGCGGCGGTATCAGTCCGACGCCATGCGTGACGGCCAGCACATGGGACAGCGACGCGAAGGAATGGCGCACGACAGGCGCGGAATGGGAGTGACCCGCATGGGAAGGCCGATCGACCGCCCAGAAGCGTCTTGCACCGTCCGGCGCTATGGCCAACGGAGTAAATGCACGTGAGAAAGCTGACGCTCATCTCCCTTGTCTTGCTGGGCCTGGGCCTTGCGTTTTGGACAGGATACGCGGTTCAGGGATCGCATGTCGATGAGGACGGCATCCTGCAGGAGCCTTTCCATTTGCTGGCCCTCGGTTGGTTTTTTGTCCTGATCGGTGGCGTTGCGCTGATGGCCGCACTTGTTGCCCGGATCATCAAGAACTGGGGCCGGGCCAAATGAAGACCCAGCTCATGCAAAGCGTTTACTCCGCGGTTCGTTTCGTGCCGCTTACGTCCATAGCGACGCGCGCAAGCTCCCTGACCGCTTGCTGCTTGTTGCTCTGCCTCGGTATGCTCGCTGGGTGCACTGGCTCTGCGCCGAATGTAGCAATCAGCGAACCGGATCCAGAACTGGTTTTCGTGCGAGGCCACCGTTCCGCTTATGACGACTGCAAACTAACCGGCGAGTCAGCCTTCACGGTCGAGTTCTTGGATGATGCCGCAGACCTCGTCACTTGCCCGACGGGGAGCTCTGCGGCGGCAACATTGGTTTCCGAAACATCGGCCTCGATTGTTACCCAGACCAATAGTTACACCCTCTACTCCGTGTCGCGCCGTTGACACTGCGGCATCGTTTTCAGACTCTTCGTGTGATGCTGGAACGAAGGGTGAGCGTGTTTCAATGAACCAGACAAGATCATTGTGCCTGTTGTTAGCCGCTTTCATATGGTCCTCAAGCAAGTTGTGGGCTGAGGCCGTCCATTTCTCTGGTCTTTATGTCCCTGAGGGCCTTTCATGCTCGGACGGCGCGCGCATTTCTGAAGAGTACGGTGATTTGAGGGCCGGTTACGTGATTTACGACGATGAAGGTCGGAAGTCAGACGATAGCTCCTGTGAATACGATCAAGTGCAAGCATTGCGTGGGACTGCAGTACAAATAGTCGACTTGAAGTGCACCTTTGACGGCAAATCATACACCTATCGACAACTCTTGAGCCCGCTGGACTCAAACAGAGTTTTGGTTATCAATCAGGTGGCCGAGGACTCGTCGTCGTTTCAGGTGCTGACTTATTGCGGCTGGGTGCCGCAAAAATGAGCCAACAAGTGCAAATAAGGCTGCAATCGTCTCCTGGGCACTACCTAGCGTTCAAAAGGAGGCTTTTGTGAGCCGTCGCAGGCCGATCACAAAACTCCCTGCTCCGTTCTTGCAGCGTATTGTCTTGAGAGATGATGTGATCGAAGGCAAGTCGGGCTACCCCTATGACCTTCCCTGGCTGGACCGTGAGGGCTTCGAGTTGCGCTTCACAACCCCAGTGACCATTCTGGTCGGTGAGAACGGTACCGGGAAATCAACATTGGTAGAGGCCATAGCGGCACTCAGTGGCTACGACAAGGCCGGTGGCGGCAAGGGCTATCTTCCCGTCGATCACGCCCGCGCGATAGACCAGAGCGGTGCTGGGTTGGCCGACGTGTTTCGCGCGAGTTGGCTGCCCAAAGTTACAAGTGGCTGGTTCATAAAGGCGGAAACCTTCTTCTCAGTGGCCCGATACCTTGATATCGCTGCGGAAGACAGTGGCAATGCGCCCCCGGACTTCTTGTCATGGAGTCATGGCGAGGGCTTCGTGAGATTTTTCAAAGAACGCATGTCGCAACAGGGTATCTATTTCATGGATGAACCTGAAAGTGCTCTGTCGCCGAAGCGTCAGTTGGAGCTTCTCGCAATTCTTGATCGTATTCAGCGAACGGCAATCTCGCAGGTCATCGTGGCCACCCATTCACCGATCCTCATGGCCCTACCGAACGCTAGCTTGCTTGAAATCACGCGACACGGGATTACCAAAACGACATTGGAAGCAACCCAGCACTTCAAGCTTTACCGCGCCTTCACCCGATCTCCGATCGATTTCGTCACCGACGCCCTTCAGGAGATGGAGGTGTCTCGGGAAGACAAATCCGGCAACGGTACGCACCGGCCATTCGATTGATGAACAGAACTCCTTTCCATTGGGCACGGTGTCGCCGTTCAACAAGCCTTAAATGGACAGCTGCTGTGAGGTTGAGTTGAACTTCGGTGCGTCACGAATGAGCTCGCACCCCACGGGCGATCTCGCCAGTATGCGCATTCCGAACGCGTGCACCTGTATGGCGAGGGCAACCTCAGCGGTAGGTAGAGTTCAACTCGGATCCTGCCTATTGTTCATGCCAGCGATATCGCTCGGCCACATGAATCAGAGGAAAAGTATTGCTCGTTGGACATATTTGGCATTGCTCTTGATCGGAGCCATCGGCGACCCCGCAACATCTCAACCTGTTCTGGCGGACGCCAAAGCCCTTCGTCCTTATAGCGAAACAGCTGTTGCGATCACCGGACCGGTGATCCTGTCGAAAAAGCGCATGGTCTTTGAGACTGGTGGGTTTCTCGATCTGAATGTGGTCGACGATGCAGCTTCGGGTAGATGGGGAGCATCTGGCAATGTACCCGTCGCACAAGTCTTCAGGGTCTCAGGAGACGCCGGACAACTTCGGCAACAAAACACGCTTTGTGGGGACCAGCCAGTAACCTTTATGGCAGCTTGGGATGAAGAAAGCTCAGGGTATGCGTACCTGGGCATTGCCATGTTCACCGGAGCGGAAATACCGACTGGGGTCGCCGAAGAGGGCATTTGTGGCACCTTTTTCTTTTCGACGGATGTGGAAAAATAACCTTTTGGTAGGCGATGCAAGGGTAAGTTCAGCTGCCTCGAGACAAGAAGTTGAGTCGCGTCCGATGATTACGAAACGCGATTGCTTCCCGTACTCTTAGACGGGCCAAGAAATTGAACCATACCCCGCTCTCGTCGCGTGGGTGGAATTTGCGCGATATCGGAGGCAGGCTCGCTGTCCATTCGGAGCCCCGTTCGCATTCGTCTGGCAGCGCCTATCGACGGTTTCCAGCGGCGCGATGCGCTGCCCGAACTGTCCCCGGCAGTTGATCGGTTCTCCGCCCCCTTCGTCACCCAGCAGGCCGGATAGACCTGATCAGGATCAACCTGAGTTGGCTGAAGGGTCGTCCTCCTCCGGCAATGGAACAAGCGGTTCATCATGCGGGAGGTCGATCCCTTCATCACTGGTCACTCTGTCCGAACTCAGATCCTCGGCCGCCGCGGGATCATCCAGCATGGTTGGATCCAGCGTCGGTGCGTCGGTCAGCATATCCGCATCAACACCGAGCGCCGCAGTGTAGGGATTGGCCGGCTCGGAATCCTGTAGCTGTGTCGGAACGTCGGAATGCGGGCCCGCCCCAACTGCATCAAGATAGGCGTTCACCGGGTCGCCTTGATGGAGAGATGAGCCGTCCTGCCCGTGGTGCTCGTCTGGGGTATCGAAGCCTCTGCTATCCTGAATAGCGGGATCGTTCTCGCTGCCTGCCCTCGCGGCGAGAGATACATCCATGTCGTCGGTCAGTCCGAGCGCGGCAGCAGACGGGTCCTGAGTATCGTCGCCAAGCGTCACTTCGAAAACTGGCCCATCGTCACTCGGGGAGTCGTGTTGCTGTGGTGTTACCGGAACAATATCGATACCGATCAGGGTCGTTTGATCGACGTGGTGGCCGCTCGCTCCATGCACGCTCTGGACGTTGATATTGACCTGCACATCTGCATCGGACGTGTGCGCGCCATGCTGGAGGATGTGGAAAGTGTCGGTGTGACGCCCCGATGCTGCTCCGCCGCCGCCGTGTTTGATCACTGCAGATTGCGCTTGGTAGTGATAATCAAAGTGTCCAGTTTGCGGGTTGATGGTCAATGTCCCGTATTGGCCCTGGAGCGACAACACGCCGTGTCCGTGCCCGTTGTCGATCGACCAGCCACCTGATCCGCCGGTCAGTGTGCCGGAAAGATGGGTCGTGCCCGTACCATGTACCTGAGTTGCAGTGGGCGGTGTCGGCGCCGCGGTCACATCCAACGTCGCCGTTGCACTGCGTGTTGCATGTCCGTCCGTGACGGAAATCGTTACTGGGACATCGGTATGGCTGGCGCCAGCTGCGGGGGTAAACACCCAATTGCCGCCAGATTGGTGGAAGCTTCCATATTGCGGGTCGACCTGAACATTTGAGATAGACAGCTGATCGCCTCGGTCCACATCGGTTGCATGAACAGCCGCCAGCAAATCTGCGGTCGAGATGGTTTTACCCGCACCTGGTTGTGTGGCGCCAAGATCTCCCGGCGTTACAATCGGCGCATCATTCGTCCCGGTTATGATGATCTGGACCGGCTGCTTTGTGCCATCCAGCGTTGTGACGGTGAATGAGTCGGTGAGGGTTTCTCCCTCACCAAGCGCTTGAACCCTGCCGTCTGTCTGATCGACCCGATAGGTCCAGTGACCGCGGCTGTCGATCTCATAAGCGCCAAAACCACCGTCCGAAGGTCTGGGCTGCCCATAGTTCGTACGATCGGTGCCGCTCTGTCCCCAATCCGGATCGTGTACGTTGAGGGTTCCGCGGGCCACAGTCCTGGTGTCCTCGACCACGGTCCCAGATGTATCGCCCGTGATCTTGGGAACATCCGCGGTGCCCTCAACTGTAATGTTGACGCGATGAGTCGTGCCGTCGACACCACGCACCTCAAAGTAGTCGTAGATGAGCTCGCCTTCGTGCAGGGACTGCCGCGAAGGAGGCAGGGTGAAGGTCCAGTTTCCGGCGGCGTCGATTGAATAGGTTCCAGCGTTGTGCGGTGCCTGAGCATTTGTCACAGGTACAAAAGCCGCGACGCCACCATCCGGATCCGAGATGTTCAGCTTGCCGGATGTGGACGGAGCGTTGTCCTCCTTGACATGCCCGGAATCTGTTCCCGTGATGATCGAAGCATCGGGCGTTGCGCCAAGCGTGAGAGACGCTTTCTGTGCGGTGTTTCCGCCGTGACCGTCGGTCACCTGATAGCTCAGGCTGACGGGGCCGTTATAGTCCTTGTCCGGCGTGAAGGTGAACGACCCGTCCAGGTTGGACGTGATCGTGCCGTGGCTCGCCGTCAGCCCCGTGACCGACAGCTGATCGCCGGTGTCGACATCCGTCGCATGCTCCAGCAACTGCGCCGCCGTGATCTGTACCGTCTTGTCCTCGGTGCCGCCGGGCAGGGCGACCGGGCCGCTGACGCTGGGGCCGTCATTGGTGCCTGTCACGGTGATGACGAGGTTCTCGGTGTCGGTGGCGCCGGTCTTGTCGGTGACCGTGACCGGGATGGTGATCTGTTGCGGCTGACCCGCCGCAAGATGCTGGTAGGCCGCGTCGGTCGGATCAAAGTTCCAGCTGCCGTCCGCATTCAACGTGAAGCCGGCCGGCGCAGCGCCGCCCAGCGAATAGGTCTGCGTGTCGCCCGTATCCACATCGGTCGCCGACATCTGCCCGGAGACCGCCTTGCCATCCTCCGTCGCCGAGGCCGTCGCGGCAGACAGAACAGGCGCGTCGTTCGTCCCGTGGATCGTGATCTTGATTTGATGGGTTGTTCCATCGGCCGTGCTCACCCGATAGGTAGCATAGCCCTCCTCACCTGCTGCGAGGCTCTGGACCGCAGCATGCGAGTTATCCACTGCGTAATGCCAGTTTCCATAGCGATCGATATGGAGGCTTCCGCCAAAAGGATCAGAGACCGCATGTTCTCCCCACATGGAGTAATGGAAGTGGTTCCATGCGGTTCCGTCGGGATCCGAGACGCTCAAGGTTCCGTCGGCGACAATCGGATGCGCCGAAGACGGTCCGACATTCTTGTCTTCGGTCAAATCGCCCGTATCCGTGCCGGAAACAACCGCGGCATCGCCTACTGGTACGAGGGTCGTCGTGGCTCCAGTATGGGTCACACCGCCATGGGCATCCTTCACGTCATAGGTGAAGTGAACGTTGCCGTTGTAATCCTTTTCTGGGGTGAAGGTGTAGGTGCCGTCAGGGTTGGCGCGGACCGAGCCGTGATCGACCCGCAGCGCGTCGATGGTGAGTTTGCCCGCATCATTGGCGTCCACATCGACCGTGTTGGCGAGAAGCTGCGCCTTGGTGAGCGTCTGCGCCGTGTCCTCGGTACCAGCCCGTAGAACGACTTCAGAAGAGCAATAAGGCCGGTCATTGCTGCCATGGATGGTGATCACGATGTCATGCGGCGTGCCATCCTTGGAATGCACAGTGATCGTGTCGGTGAGCGTCTGATTCTCGCCCAGCTGATCAATCGCCGTGCCGCGGGTGGTGGGCCGCCCGTCAAAGAACCGCGACTTTCCGACGTCAGCGCTGTAGAACCATTCGCCATTCTCGCGGAGCATCAGGTCTCCGTACGTGCCGTGATATGTGTATCCCGGCCCATGGGTATCGAAGGACGCCTCGCCAGCATCGGCATCGATAATCGTCAATGTCCCAGAAGCCTTGATAGTTTCCTGATCGAGCGTCGACATACCCAGCTGATGCTGGTCGGGCGACATGTCCACTCCAGCTGTGTTTTCCGTCACATCGCCGGTATCAACGCCGCCAATAATGGCAGCGTCTCCGACTGCCGCCAATGTCAGGTTGGCGGTTTGCGCGGTGTTTCCACCATGACCGTCGGTGACGGTGTAGCTCAGTGTCACTGGGCCATTGTAATTGGCGTCCGGCGTGAAGGTGAAGCCGTGGGCCGCGTCGCCGGTGATGGTTCCGTGGCTGGCGCTCAGCCCGGTCACCGAGAGCTGGTCGCCGGTGTCGATATCCGTGGCATGTGCCAGCAGCTGGGCCGCTGTGATCTGTACCGGTTTGTCCTCGGTCCCGCCGGGCAGTGTGACCGGGCCGGTGACCGCCGGTCCGTCGTTTGTTCCGGTGACGGTGATGGTCAGGTCTTGCGTGTCTGTGGCGGTGCCGTCAGTGACCTTGACGGGGATGGTGACCTGCTCGGTCGCGCCTGCGGCAAGGTGCTGATAGGCCGCGTCGGTTGGATCAAAACTCCAACTCCCATCGGGGTTCAGCGAGAACCCGGCGGGTGCCTGGTGGCCCAGAGAATAGGTCAGCGTGTCTCCTGTATCCACATCTGTCGCCGACATCTGACCCGTGACCGAGGACCCGTCCTCGGTGGCTGACGCCGTCGCGGCCGTCAAAACAGGCGCGTCATTGGTGCCATGAACCGTAATCTCAATCTGATGGGTGGTTCCGTCTACCGAACGGATCGTCACAGTGTCCTTGACGGTCTGCCCAGCACCAAGCTGTTGTACGACCGCCAGCCGATTGTCGAGGTAGTAGATGAAATTGCCATCCGGCTGCAATAGAACGTGACCGCCAAGCTGTGTATCATAGCCAACACCCGCAGATGTCTGCGGTCCTATGTTGCCATCAAACCGCGCCTCGCCCGGATCCGGGTCAGAAATGTCAAGCTTCCCGTACACCTGAAGTTCGTAATGTGTGTTGATGTAGCCCCTGTCCTCGGTCACCGAAGGAATACTAGCATCGGTAATTGTCGCAGGATCGCCGACCGCAGCGAGCGTTGTGGTTGCTCCGGTATGGGTCACCCCGCCATGGGCATCCGTTACGTCGTAGGTGAAGTGGACCTCGCCGTTGTAATCGCGGGCGGGCGTGAACGTAAAGGTGCCGTCGCCATTGTCCCGGATCGAGCCGTGATCGGCTCGCAGCCCTGCGATGGACAGTTTGCCTGCATCATTGGCATCCACCTCGACCGTGTTTGCAAGCAATTGCGCCTTGGTCAGTGTTTGTGCGGTGTCCTCGGTGCCGGGCGCAAGCGTGACCTCGGACGCACAATAGGGGGCATCGTTACTGCCGTGGATAGTGATCGTGATGTCATGCGCTGTGCCGTCCTTGGAATAGACGGTGATCGTGTCAGTAAGCGTTTGCCCTTCGCCCAGCTGGTCAATCGCACTACCGCGCGTGGTCGGGCGACCGTCAAAGAAGCGCGCGTTCCCGGCATCGGCAGAATAGAACCAAGTGCCATCCGCTCGAAGATTTAGGTCGCCGTAGGTGCCATGATAGGTGAACCCGAGCCCATGCGTGTCGAAGACAGCTTCACCCGCGTCCGGATCAAGAATCGTAAGCTGGCCGCTTGCATTCAGTGTTTCCGTTCCCAGCACTCCGATGCCCGGCTGGTGCTGATCAGGGGACTTGTCCACGCCTGCAGTGTTCTCTGCGACACTCCCCGTATCCACACCGCCAATGATGGCCTTGTCGTCGGTGCCGTTGATGGTGACGGTGATCTGCTTGGTGGTGCCGTCGACGGTGGAGACGGTCAGCGTGTCGGTCAGCTGCTCCCCGGTCTTCAGCGCCTGTACCGCCGGCTGGCCATTGTCGAGCGTGTAGCTCCAGGTGCCATCGGGCTGGACGGTGAAACTGCCATGGGCGCCGGCCGCGCCGGTCTGCGGCACGAAGCTCGCCTGGCCCGCATCCGGGTCGGTCACATCCAGCTTGCCGCCGGTCGAGGTCAGCTTGTCCTCGGTCACCGCGCCCTGAGAGGCTCCGGCGATGATTGCTCGATCGTCGGTGCCCATTACGTTTACGACCAGTTGGTGGCTCGTTCCATCAACGCTGTGTATTGTGAATGTTTCGCGCTCGGTCTGCCCGGAAACCAGCGCCTGAACCGAGGGAGAGGCGTTTTCGAGCCTGTAAGTCCAACGACCCGACGCATCGATCTGCAAGCTACCGAAGCTTCCAGTCAAAGATGTGGGTTGAAAATGTGCTTCGCCCGGATCCGGATCGACGATCGTCAGCGCGCCGGACACCGTCAGAACACGATCCTCGGACGTCGTTCCGGTATCCGTTCCCGAGATCCTGGCTGCGTCGGGTTGTGGCAACACATTGAAAGGCAGCTGAACCTGTGCGGAGTGACCGTTTGGATCAACGACCGTTGCGGTTAGGTGCCCTGATCCGAACCAGTCGGTCGGCGGAGTCATGGTCAGGTTCTTAAGGTCGGTGCCGGGACCAAGGATCCACGTCCCACCCGGACCTGCGTGCCCTTGGTTCATGATCGTTCCGGGGGGCAACCCACCGATGGTCACGGTGGAGCCACCCTGCGTGTTGTTGCCGTTCACCACCGAGATCAGGACCGGCACAGGGTGGCCTTCCTTACCACCGGGGATCAACCCGGCGATGGCAGGCCCACTGGGCTGACCACCCGTCACGATGTGGCTTGGCGTCTGTCCCGAAGCGTTACCGCCACCGCCGATTGAACCGCCAGTTGAAACGGAGGGAATGATCACATGTCCGACATTTTGACCTGTGCCAATTCCCGGCAAAGCATGAGTGAAGTCGGGATGTCCTGCACCAGATTTCTGGATATGAGTTGGGGGCAACGGGGCCAGGCCGGACGAGGCCAACCAGTCGGAGCCGGACTCCGCCCCCGGACGACCCGGCTCGGAATGCAACTCGGAAAGGTCGGCGCCCATATGGCGTGCCAGGGCCGGCGCGGAGACCATCAACTGCCGGTTGCCGGAACCGCCGCCACCTTGCTCTACGCCATCCGGCGCCGCATGGGCGCCTTCGTCCTGTACATCCGGAAGATCGCTCGTGTCGGTCACAACCCAGGCAAAAACCTCTTCGGACAACTCGTCTCTGGGATCCGCGGTCGAGCGGGAGGGTTGGGATTTGCTCGGGCTCTGATCGGACATCGCGTCTCTCCTCACCTCTCAGTCAATGCCAGGTCGAGATTGGTGTAGATGGGTTTCCAGACATACTGAAACACGGTCTTGGCACCGGTCTTGATATCGGCCTCGCCGGTCATTCCGGCGATCAATGTAAGTCCGTCCTCTGCATCGCGGAAATGGTCGCTGTCCAGCTGCACAAGGACTTCGTAAAATGCTGTTCCTCGCTCATCGACTGATGTTGTTGGCGAAACTTCCTCGACCTTGCCGGGCAATGCGCCGAAGCGACTGTAATCGAAGCTGTCAATTTTCAATCGAACGGGTTGCCCGACTGAAACGAAGCCGACATCGCGCGGCGACAAGCGACCGCTGAAACGATAGCCGCCATCGGCGGGGACAATTGTGACGACCATTCCGCCGGGATCGATGACATCGCCGATCGTGTCGTCGGGGATCGACTGGACTACCCCGGAAACGGGCGACCGGATCTCTGTCTCCGCGACACGGCTCTGAAGGCCGGCCGCTTCGGCCTGCAGTGCACGCCGCTGGGAATCCGCTTCGGCAATCCGGCTACGGGCCTTGGCATACTCATCCAGTTCGACCTGTGTCAGAGACGCCTGCAGCTCGGTAATCTCGGCCTCGGCAATGGTTCGCCGACCGGCGAGCTGGGCAAGTTCGAATCGATACTGCGCTTCTTGCTCGCGCAGTTCCGCGAGCTTTGCGCGTCCGCTCAGTCCCCGATCCCGCAGGTCCTGTTGAACGGCACGCTCCTCCTCGGTGACTGCGATCTGTTGAATGAGTTGGGGGCGTTCTTCATCGATGGCTGCAATCTCGGCGCGCTTTTCTTCGATCTGCGACTGGATCACTGAGCGTTCGGCGCGAAGGAAGGCACGAGTTGCCGCAAGTGCAGCCGTTTCGCGTTCCACGAGGTCATTGAAATCTTCGGCATGGGCCGAGAAATTCGGTTCCCGCCCCTCTGCAAGCGCGAGAAGCCGCTCGATTTCAAGCGACAATCCCGCAATACGCGCTTCAGCCGCCCGGAGTGCCGATTGTGCCTCCGCCTGATCCAGAAGCGCCACGATCTCGTTCGCTTCCACCATCTGACCTCGCGTCACCCGCAGCTCGGCCAGTTGACCTCCGTGCCGGCTTTCAACCCGCTTCACCTGCGCGATGGGTTCGATTTCCCCGCGCGCCTTGGAGATCTCGTCCACCGGCGTGTAGACCATCCAGATCACCAGTGCGGTCAGACCGAGCAAAACGACAATCGCCGCACGACGCATCCAGACGAAGGTCGACGTATCGTAAAGGTCGAAAGGTTGATCTCCGCGATTTTCACCCATCGCTCTTCTCCTCCGTCGAAGCTTCTGCTTCTGGCTTTTCTGTCTGAACGGGCCCGCAATAGACGACGTTGCCGGCGTCCAGAACGATAGCGATATCGGCATGCGCCGCGAGTTCCGTGTCGTGGGTTGCAAGGAAGATCGTAGCCTTGCCGCGCGTTTCGTCGATGAACTTCGCGATCTCGGTCACAGCGTCCTTACCACTCGCGGCAAGCGGATCATCGAGAACGAAGAAACTGCTGTCATGTCCGACAATTGCGGACCACGCTATACGTTCTATCTTGGCTTCCGCGGAAAACCCAGCGCCGGGCTCCGTTCCACTTTGATCCAGCCAAAAGCGCTTGTCACCACCGACGTAGGCGCATCGTGCGTCGATCTCGTCGGGATCATATTGGGACATCTGACGCCCGTTTAGTGTTAGGTTTCCGGATTGCGGGCTGAAATGCCCTGCCACGAGCTGCAACAAGGTCGATTTGCCCGACCCGTTCGGTCCCATCACAACGACGACGCTGCCGGCGGGCACATCGAATGTTACGCCGGTCACGGCAGGTGGCTGACCGGCTTCGTAGCGGTAGAACAACCCCTGAGCGGCCACAGCGGGCGCCTCAGGTTCAAGCGCGATTTGGAGATGAGCCTCTTGGCCTATCGTTGGCGCGCGGAGTTGTGTCTCAAGAGAGTTCCAGCCGTTGCGGATTGCTTTAAGTCGCGGGATCGCAAGGAACAGCGATTGCGCTGGACCGGTGATGCGCCAAGTCAGCAACATTGTTCCGATCAGTGTTCCTGGTGACAAATGGCCCTTCAGCGCGAGATCGATTCCTACGACCAGTGTTACGAGCGCGGTGCCGGATCCAAGCGTGGTCGCGATTGCAGACTGGGAGCCAATCTTTGTCATCGAACGGTGCGTGTCGCGCGCACTTGAGCGCAAGGCTGCATCGAACCGCTGAAGCCATTTCTCGCCCAACCCGGCGCGTTGAATAGCGCCGTTGGCGTCGACCAATTCCCCAATCATCTGCGTGCGCCTCATGGATTGGCGGGCGGCAAACGGGTCCCTACTGCCGGTTCCAGCGTTCATCAACAAACCGAAACCAAAAAACATCAGGAGGTAGATCGCGGGAATGATCGCCATGCCTCCGCCAACAATCACCAAAGCGGCAAAGGTCAACAGGATAAACGGTGCATCATAAATCGCCGTGATATTCGGGGAGGCGAACAGGTCAGCGGCGCGTTCACCTTGTCGGACCTTCATGACAATCGCACTGCCCGAGTTGCCGGCCGCGTTCGATACAGGCGAGCGGAGCGCCTTGCCGGCCAGCAATGTCGAAATTTGTCCAGAAAGCGAGGCGTATTCTGCGGCAGCAAAACCGGACCTGACGCGGCGCATTGCCAGCATCGTGATCAAAACAATCACTGCACCCGATAACAAGGCCGGAAGCGAGTCGACGGCGCCGCCTCCCAGTACCCGATCATACACCGTCATGGTGAAGAAGGGCACCGCAAGAGCGCATAGGTTAATGACCAGAGATTGCCACGAGACATGCACAAAGGCATCACGCGCGCGAGACAAGATATTGGAATAGGTGACCTTGGCGGCTTCGGCTTCGGGGAGCACACGCAGATACAGAAGCGGCCCCTCAAGTGATAGATTTTGAACAGCTTTGTCGCCCTCTCGGAACGAAGCGAGATCACCATCACGTCTTACGACGCCAAACCAGTTGGTGCCGTCTGTTGCAATCAGCGCGCCGTCGTGTCCGTCGCTCCAGGATGCCGGAACGCGCTTGTGAATTGAAGCGTGAAGCCCAATTAGGTTACCTGCTCGCGCCATATCGGACAGCGATGACGAGAAACCTCCGAATGCCGCCTCTACCGCCTGATCGGAGTGGCGCCCGTCTAGATATTTGAGAACGGTTTGGAGGAAGTTGGCGGCTGCTGACATTACTCGACCCCCTCGATCCAGTTTTTCGGGTTTTCGAGGCGCTTGGCATCTTCAAGACCGGCGAGAAGCTCTTCAGACGATGTCTGTAAGAGTATCTTGAAATCAATTGCGCGGGACAGCAGGAACTCCGACAGGTTCCTCACCGTATCGACATCGAGCAGCGCTTCGGGTGACTCGATAATGACCAGCCCGGGGCTGCCCGCGAATGCCTGTACAATCGCGGCGCGCTTGGTGCCGCCATCCGAAAGTGGCCGGCCGGAAGATGCGAGCACCGTGTCGTAGCCATGGGGAAGTCGACAAACGACGTTGTCCAGTCCGATCTCGCGCGACAGGGACAGTGCTTCTGGCTCTAGATCCTTGTCCAAGCGGGACAGGCAATCCATGAGCCTACCAGCCAACAGCCGTGGCCGAGCAGATACGATCCGAACTGTCTCCGAGTCCGACAGGTCGCAGGGCAAGTGGTCGACTATGGCTTCCAGCTTTTCAGACACCGTTTGATGCGGTGAAGCTTCGAGCACCCAGATGCCACCGCCAGTCGAGTTCAGGTATTCGGTCGTACGGTGCGACGGCTGACGCTCGCTCTCTCCACTGTTTTCAAGGATCGCCTTCGACTGCTCCGCCGCGACAGCGGCGGGCTGGGCACGCAGGCCCGTCGCCGCAACACCTATAAGCTGTGATGCCGCCCGAGAGCCAAGCAACGTGCAGGCGGCAAGCCCGCCGGTTGTCATCTGCCCTGCGAGCACCTCTACGGCGCCCAACCAGACAACGCCGACCGTCGAGATCAACGCGCCACTCTGCAAGAGGTCAAATTGAAAACTGCTGATGTTCTGCGTCGTTCTGTTTGCTTTCAACTGGACAGAGCGATCGTGAGTCAAACGGGCAAATGTCGAGCCGAGGCTGATCAGCGTCGTCGTGTTTGAGGAAGTGTTAGCGAGCGCCGTGACACTGGCCTCGTACTTTGCGCCCGACAGCAGTTCCTGCTGCAGGGCAGATCGATTCCGCGGCGCAACCACAAGGAACGCGATCACCGAAACGGCAGCGACCAACAAGGGCGCGGCGACAACGATTCCGCCGAGATAGGCGACCAGAGCGAGGAAAACGATCGAGAAAGGCGCATCGTATCGGGCCAGCATTGTTTGACCGACACTCTCATCACGCGCCTTGGCGGGGGCGGAAGCAAGCAAAAGAGCATCCTCCCGGCTGTGATGGCCTTTAAGAAGTTGTCGAGCGGTATGAGACCAAAGCCTGTGTTCTTCCAGTGCCGACCACCGAGCAAACACGCCGGACCTTACATATCGAAGCATTCCCGAAAACACCAACGCGACAACAACTGCCGAGAAAATGACGATTGCAGATCCGGCTGCCTGATTCGGCAAAATCCGGTCGTAGACCTGCAGGAGAGCCAAAGGAAGCGCCAACGCAAGTGCGTTGATTCCCAAAGAGACAAGGCACACAAAAACCCGCGAGTTTGACTTCATAGCGGGAGCGCGATTGGTTCGCTTACTTTGATATGCCGTGTTGGTACTCATTGGCTTTTTGATCAGATCTCAAAAAAAAATTTACCTAAACGTATCTTGAGAAAAAAAGGAATCAACCGGAGAACGCGGCTGGGCGAAGATACCAGTCCAATGCTCGGTCGCTTTTTCTTACGAGCTTTTTCTGCAGGAACGCCAGAAGAAGACTGCGGTGGGGCCGGGGTCTGACTTGCAGGTGCAGAAGTCGACGGCAAAGTGACGCTAGTCGATGCGAACAAAACAGAAATCAATCTGCAGAATTTTGAAACTGCGCTATTAGTTCGGCTGGTTCTTAAAGTCAGGTTCTAACTACTGCATTGGGTCATTTTGCGTGTCGAATAGTGCTGATACCAAGTGTAGATAACAACTTGATCGACCCCAATGCGAACCGAAAGTCAGACTATTGTTGGAACGTCCGATCGGCCTCGAGAGCCATACGTTCTCTATGTATTCCGAAGCCTCTTTCTCTATTTGATTATTTTGAACAGGAGAAGGTACTGGGGCCTTCCCTTCATTGCTTATACCGGCTCCCAAGTCCCTCAGCACCCATGCCAGATTTCGGCTAAAACCCCCACATGCGGCCAGTTCTCAAGTTAAACTCTTCTCCCACAGAGATGGTGCCGAAAATCGGATGTTTGCGCCTCGAAACTAACTCTATGTGGAAGTTTCCGGCCCCTTCTTGACCCACTCGGATCAGATCAAAGCAATTGCAAAAATTGACGTAAAGGGCCAACGAATATGGTGCTGGCTGCAATAACGCGGATCATGTCTTTCTTTTCAGTTTTCTCACTGAAGTCTGATATTCAATACGAGTGCTTTGAGCCGATAACATTGCGGTTACCCAGACTAAGGGTCATCGATCCTGCAGGACAATATCCCATCGCGCTGGTTCGTTGGGGTCTTGTGCCTCGATAAATGCGTAGTGGGTTTTGTTCCAAGGAAGCACCCGGTTGGTCAGGTTGTCCAACACATAATCTCCTTTGGATGTCCTAACGACTAGTACCGCATGCCCTTCGCGGTGAAGATCCAACACGGTAGCGAGAAGTAAGTGATCCGGAGAGATGCCCAATTTCTGAAGCTCTACCTTCTTGAGCATCGCGATGTCTTCGCAATCTCCGCCTAAGTGCGAGGGCAGTGCCCACTTTTCAAGAACGTGATACTGGCTCTTGTCAGACACCTCTGGAGTTTTTTGGTTAATGCTTTGATTTACTTTTTTTATCTTCTTCCATTCAGCATCGGTAATCTGATGAGGGTTCGGTGATTTTTGACAAATTGGCGGATAGCTCGAGCAAACACTTTCAAACCCTTTTGGCGCCGGCCATTCTCGACCCAAGTGCATGATTGTGTCCGCAATAGATGTAGTCGAAAGGGTACAAAGAACACCACAAAGACCAGCCAAAAAATCTAACCGCATAGTCATTTTTGACGATTCTTCCTCAAAATATCCAAACCAGTTTATGTCCGGCGAAAGCGCAAAATCAAATCTTGATCATCGGAAACTTCGATCTTGAAAGCGTTTGGTGATCGAATCCCAAGACAAAAGCAGACTGCACCACAGAACTTATCTGAAGGAAACCGCCAAGATAGCTGGGCACAGTTGCATCGCCTGAAATGAACGGCTGCTTAACCTGCCCACCTGATGGATTAATGCTCTCCCGTCTAAGTTCACGCACTGCGGCATCGGAAGGGTTGGCAATTGGCCGCTTGTGGGCAGTTTGCATCACCTAGTGTAGTTCGACTGAATGGCAGCTTTGTCCGCAAAGTAGACGTTCAAGCAAGTTGCAGCGAATGACAGCATTGAGCCCAAAGGCGACTTATGTGATGAGCGCAGCATTAGTCGTTTGGGTGGGAACTTTGACCAACAAGCCTGTCTGGAACCTGCCAGCTCCGGTCTCGCAAAAAGTTCCCGAGTGATGTTCTCGACCGGCAGTTGGTTCCGGATAGGAAGATCTGTGAAGCCGAAGAAAAACAATTGGCCGCACCTCGCAAACTTGGCATGGCACCGGGACAACATATTTTGTCAAATGGTCGCCGAAGGTTCCGCTCCTTGGGAATAATTATTAACCTGCCAATATGAAAAACTTAATTTCCCGTGGCATATCAAAGGCCCTTGGCCGTGGCGGACCAAAGCCGCTTGAAAAGCCAGGGACTATTCCGCCAGAAATTCAGAGTACTCAAACACCGCGGGAGCAATCCAAAATCTTGTCGCGCTGCCTATCGATTGATCTGGAAGTCGACCCCAAGGAAGCCCAGGTATTCGCCTTTGCAGCCGTGCCGGACGGCGATGGAGAGGGGATTGTTCATCGTTCACCAAGGAGGTTTTGCCGGACCCCCAACGCCCCTCTAAACCGATGACCATCCCATCGCTCTTGGAAGCCTCTGCAATGCGCGGCGCGAGTTTCTCAGCGATACCCACGAAACCAAACTCATCATCGTCGTTGGCTTCTACAGCGCGGTCAGAGTCGAGTTCTTTAGCCATATATATTTCCTAACCGAATGAGTTTTGTAAGTTTGGACTACTGTTTCGTCCGGACCCTCAATAGCTTAATCCCTAGCGAGCACGGCTGGGATAGCCTAGCGTTGTGGGAGAAACAAACTAAGAATGAGATGGCCAAAGCAGGCAGAAGTCATGCGATTGCCACCCATTTACCAACTAAACAAATTGCTTCAAGTCGCGGCAACGACTGGGGCATTGAGGCCAATGGTGAGCCAAGCAGGAGCTAAACTCTCGACCCACTAGTCAAAGAAGAATTGCTGGAATGTCTGCTCTCTTAATTGATGCTAAGGAGCACTACGTTTCAGCGAAGGACCCTTTTCCGCCCCTCGTGACGAATCCCGGCCCCATTTGGAGCACGTACGAGAGGCGTAGGATGCGCGTATCCATCTGATTTATCAGGGAGGTTTTGGTAGCGGAGGAGGGACTTGAACCCCCGACACGCGGATTATGATTCCGCTGCTCTAACCAACTGAGCTACTCCGCCACGAGTGAAAGGCGATTTAAGGGAGGGGCCCGAGGGGGTCAAGAGGGAAATGACCACCAAACCGGGATTCTTTTTGACGGTGCTTCAACCTGTCTTGTCGGCGGCCTCGCCTTCGGCGTTTGCGGCCATCGCAATGCGGCGGATAAAAGCAACGCAGGTTTCTGGGGCCGTAATTGGTATCATGTGACCCAGCCCCTCAAGCCGTTCGTCTGTCAGGCCGAACTGCGTCATGGGGGCGGCATGCGCTGCGGGCGACAGGATGGCGTCTTCTTGGCCGTACAGGATGCCGCCGGGGACTTTCAGATCCGGGTAGCGCGCGACCTGCGCGTCCATGCTGTCGTCAATGCCCGCAACATCCTGTGACGCGGTGATGAATGCCGTCGGGCGCAGACCTAAGGCACCACCCGCGCGATCCAGAAAATCTTCGGGCGCGGGCTCCGGGCCGAACACGATGCCCAGAGTATGAGGGGCGGTTTTTGCGGCCATCGGCACCGCGATCGTGTTTCCGATGAAGCTGCGCAGCCAATCCGTTCGGATCGCCAACGGTTTGAAGACGTCAGGCGGCCCCGGCATGACTTGCGTCAACGGGGCCAGCAGCGCCAGCGCCTTTATCTTGCCAGGATTGTCTAGTGCCATGGCCAGTGAGACCGCTCCGCCCAGTGAATGTCCGACCAAGACGGCATTTTCCACGCCCTTGGCATCCAGCAGCTCTTGTATCATCCGGCCCTGTTGGTGCAGTTGGCCCAGATCGCCCGTGTCGCGTGTCGAATATCCGCAGCCGGGGCGGTCGACCGCAATGACGTGGTAGTCATCGGCCATCATGTCGACCATCGCATAGATGAAATGCTGCAACTGCCCTGCAAGGCCATGGATCATCACGATGGTCTGTTTTGTAGGATCGCCCGCCTCGACATAGTGAATACTGCCGCCTTGCACCGGTGCGATCTGACCCAGTTGCGGAACTCGCTTCAAGCCATCCTGTGTCAGCTTTCGGGTCCAGAGATTCATGGCTCCGAAAAATGCCGCGATCAAAAGAACGATAATGAATAGGGTGGTCATCTCAATGCTCTCCACTTTGGGTCGGGACGACCGAGTATTGCTCGATCCCGGACCGCGCCATGCGCTTTTCATATTCTGATACGGTGCCGGGCCAGAGGGTTGTGTTGCGGCCCTTGGCATCCTGATACCAGGATGTGCACCCTCCGGCTTGCCAGACACTGTCTACGTGCCGGTCCTGCATTTCCTGCAGGAAAGAAGCCTGCTTTTCAGCATCCGGCGTGATGGTCTGGGTGCCATTGCTATTCATTTTGTCCAAGACACGCCCGATATGGCGCACTTGCGCCTCGATCATCAAAACGACCGAGTTATGACCCAGCCCGGTATGGGGCCCCAGCAGGATAAAGAAATTCGGAAATCCGGCGATAGCTGTGCCCAGATTGGCTTTCATCCCGTCAGACCACGCGTCCCGCAAGCTCAGGCCATTTGTTCCGTTGATATTCAGAAATTCGACCGTTTCCGTGACATTGAACCCGGTGCCCCAGATCAGGATATCGGCCTTGGTACGCGTGCCGTCAGAGGCGATGATCTGATCGCCTTCGATTGCGGCCACGCCCTGCGGTACGACCGTTACGTTGTCGCGTGCAAGGACAGAGTACCAGTCGTTAGAACTGAGGATACGTTTACAGCCGATCTGATAGTCGGGCGTCAGCATGTCGCGCTGGGCTGGGTCCGAGATCGCTTTTTCCAGCGAATTGCGCCACATCTTCATAGCAAAGTTGACGGCCCCCTTTTCGCCGCGAAAGACTCGGTGGCGGTATTCGAAAACCAGATAGATCAGTTTGCGGCGAAGCCTAGGCAGTATGGGCAGGCGTTGATACAGGCGGCGCACCCACGGCGCGATCGGTCCATCGGGGCGGGGCAGTACATAAGGCGCGGTGCGTTGAAAGATCGTGACTTGGGCTGCCATCTTCGCGATCTCAGGGACGAACTGGACAGCCGAAGCGCCTGTTCCTACGACCGCGATACGTTTGCCTGTAAGGGAAACATTGTGGTTCCACTGGGCCGAATGAAAGCTGGGGCCGGGAAAGCTGTCTGCGCCGGGAATGTTTGGAATACTGGGAATATGCAGGGCGCCTATGGCGGAAACAAGAAACCGGGACGACCAGAGCTGACCCTCGTGGGTTTCGACCTGCCAGCGCGCTCCGTCCCACCGCGCCGCCTTCAGGCGATGGTGAAAATGGCACAGGTCGTACAGCCCTTCGTCCTGTGCGACTTTTTGTAGATACGCCTGTATCTCGGCCCCGCCCGCATAGGCGCGGCTCCAGTCAGGGTTCAGATGCGTGGCCATGGAATACAGGTGCGAAGGCACATCGCAGGCCACGCCGGGATAGGTGTTCTCGCGCCAGGTCCCGCCGATATCGTCTGCCTTTTCAAGGATTGCGATTTTGGTGATCCCTCGCTTTCGCGCCTCGATCGCCATGATCAGACCCGAGAACCCCGCGCCAACGATCAGCATATCCGTTTCATGTTCCATGCGTCCGCCCCTCCCAAAGCGACCGTGGTGGTGCGATCAGGATATAAACTGCGAAGGCTCGTGGATAGGGTCCCGTAGGGTCAGGTGCTAATCCACGTGCTTTCTTTCACCATCGGTGCAGGAAGGGCAACGGACGCAGTTCTTATTTCGGGTCGAGCAGGCTTGGCGCCACGCTATTCCAAAAAGTCCAGCCGATGCGCACGCCCATAAGCAGCCAGTCGCGCGTTCAAGGCGTCTGCCTCGGCTGCGCCGGATTCCAGTGCAAAGACAAAGGCGTGGGTCAAATAGAAACAGGCCGCGTCGATGTCCTGCGCGGTCTCACACTCGTCAGCGGCCATGGTGTAATAGCGGATCAAGGCGTCAAGATCATTGCGATGATGCGCCTCAAGTAACAGACGGTCTAGATCGGTCTTGTCCATTCGGTCTCCGTCGGGATCGGTCGGCGCAGGCCAACCGGTTCGTGGCTCTACTCCGCGCGACCGTTTTCGATCTGTGTTGCGACCCAGTGATGGAAGTTATGCGTCGGCCCGTCCATCGCGGGCGAGAAGCGGCCGCCGTCGAACAGAACACCGTGGCGGCCTTTCTGCATGCCTTCGACAACAAAGACGTCTTCTTCGAATACGGTCTTCCAGAGTTGCGCGTTTGAGGCGCGCAGGCCGTCATGCTGGGGTGTGTCTTCTATGCTTTTGGCATAGTACAGTTCGATATGCTCGACCGTGTTTTCCTGATCGACGGGTTCCAGCACGATTGCAAAGGCATGGTCGCGCTGCACGCCCAGCAGGACATTCGGATAGAGCGCCACATACTCCGCGCCCTCATCCCATTGGTCGCTGAGGCCTTCAAAGTCCTCGAAGGTTGCGCCGTCCTGATCGGTCAGTTGCCGATAGACCAGCGTGCCCTGACCGGAATAGTGCCCGCGTTCTTCGATATTGTAGTGATCCTCAAGCCGGGAATAGCTGTTCAGGCCGGGGTGGACCCACGGCAGGTGATAGCTTTCGCAATAGTTCTCGACCGCCAGTTTCCAGTTGGTCTTGACCTCCAGCTTGAACGAGGATGTCTCGCCGCCGTGATACACGGGCTGGTCAAATTCCCTCCAACGCTCCAGCAGAGCGGCATGGGCGTCCTCGAAGGCAGGGGCATTGCCGTCCACGTTCACAAAGATCACATCGCGCCAGACGTAAGATCGCACGCGGACCAGCCCCAGGTTCTTGCGGTCAACATCTTCGTGGGTGTTGTGGCCGGGGCCGCCCACATGTGGGGTCGCGCGCAATTCCCCTTTCAGGCTGTAACACCAGCTATGGTAGGGGCAGCGGATCGCGCCGCCGATTTTGCGGGGGGTATCGACCAGAATCATGCCACGGTGGCGGCAGGTGTTCTGGAAAACGCCGACCTCTCCGTCGCGGTCGCGCACGATCAGCAGGGGCATTCCCAGAAAGTCGACCGGCTTGGCGTCGCCTTCTTCGGGCACATCCTTGCCGAAACCGATGCCGGACCAGTTCGCGTACAAGACCGATTTCCGTTCTTCGGCGAAAACGGTCGGGTCGATATAATGTTCGTTAGGCAGGCCGTTGGCGACATTTACATCGGCCAGAACGGAGGATAGCGGGCTATGCTTGTTCATCGGGCTCTCCTGAAGGTGTGCTGGATGCGCTTTATCTGTATTGGCGGAAGGGAAGGGCACCACACAACATCAGAAAACCTCATCAAAGAGTGATTTCACCTAAACCGAACCGTTCTGCACCTCTTGAATGATCCAGTTCTTCAGGGCGCGCGCGCTGTCAGACAGATCTTCATCGGGGCGACCGACAAGGTAGAACTGGTTTGGCGCGGTCAGTTGATGCGGGCCGATGGTGACCAATTTGCCGGATTGCAGCATCGGCTGGATAAGCCGCTGCCACCCCAGCGCCAACCCAGCCCCCTTGCGGGCTAGCTGCAAGGCAACCGAATAGCTGTTTACGCGGGATTCAATTGGAATTGTGCCGCTATACCCCAATTGCTGAAACCATTCCGGCCAGGTTGTCCAGCTACGGTCTTCGGACTCAAGGTGAATCAACCGCTCGGCTGCAAGTTGATCCAATCTGGCGCCGATCAGTCTGTCGGCGACCTCGGGGCTGGCGACCGGCACCAAATGATCGCGGAACAAAGGCGTATTTGTAAGGCTGGGATCACTGTCACGGCCATAGCGGATAAAGAAGTCAACATCCGGCCTGTCGCGAAAGGCGCGGTCTTGAGACAATTGATCAACGTTGACCTCGGGCATGTCGCGCCAGAACCGGATGACAGCCGGGGACAGCCACAGGGCGGCAACGGCCGTGGTCGATCCCACCGTGACCTTTTCGACCGAAGCGCGATTCCGGATTGCGCCCAGAGTTTTCGAGATACGAGTGAAAGAGGACGACAGTGCCTCGTACAAGGCTTTCCCATCTTCGGTCAGATCAACGCCCCGGTGTTTTCGTTGGAAAAGGGCTGTGCCCAGATCGCCCTCAAGCGCCTTGATCTGGTGGCTGACCGCGCCGGGAGTGACCGAAAGTTCCTCGGCCGCGTTCTTAAAGCTCAGGTGCCGCGCTGCGGCCTCGAACGCGGATAAGGTGGTCAACGGCGGGAGGTTATAGTGGCGTCTGGACATGATGGGTGGCAAGCATCGGCGGGACTTGGATTACTTTCATTCACCTCAGTATTGGCAATTCGACGGGTGAAAGCCAGTCAGCATTTAAGAGTTTAGCGGATCGCTTTCTTGTCAATGTCGCTTCTTGCAAACAGATATCGCAATCAGTGACGTACGTGGCCTGCGAATCCTCCAGTCTGGGGTCAAGATCGGAGGATTGCCCCATGAACATTCGCACCGCCAACCGCGCAGGAGGCCGTTCTGCCCGCCGCGCCCTGCGCACCGCGCCCAATTTCGACATGCTGCCCGGCCTGACCCGTGGCATCCCCTTGTGTGAGGTGATGGACGGCGCGCAGGTTGAACGCCTCGATAACGCCTCGATGGATATTCTCGAGAATGTGGGTGTCCAGTTCCGCGACCCCATCGCGTTGGAGGATTGGAAGAGGGTTGGCGCCAAGCTCGAAGATGAGATGGTCTATCTGGATCGGGGCCTGGTGCGCGATCTGATCGCCACCATCCCCAACGATTTCACCTATCACGCGCGCGATCCGAAAAAGAATGTGCGGCTGGGCGGGCCGCATTCGATCTTTGTGCCGATGACCGGCGCGCCCTTCCTGCGCGACCTGGACGATGTGCGCCGCAACCCGACGCTGGACGATCTGGCGATGTTCCACAAGCTGTCGCACATGCTGCCCGCGCTGCATTCCAGCGCCCATCACATCGTCGAACCCTATGACCACCCGATCAGCCAGCGCCATCTGCGGATCACCTATTCGTCGATGAAACATTCCGACAAGACCTTCATGGGCATGACCACCAGCCCCAAAAACGCCGAGGACGTGATGGAGATGTGCGCCATCCTGTTCGGCGAGGATTACCTAGAGGATCACCCGGTCACCACCGGCAATTGTAACGGCAACTCGCCCTTGGTATGGGACGAAACCATGCTGGGGGCCTTGCGCGCTTTTTGCCGCCGCAAGCAACCGGTGCTGTGTTCGCCCTTCGTACTAGGTGGGGCGAATACACCGGCATCCGTTCCAGCCACCGTGGCGCAGTTGAACGCCGAAGCGCTAAGCGCACTGGCCTATACGCAGATCATCCGCAAGGGTGCGCCCGCGATCTACGGGCATTACTTGTCGACCGTCTCGATGAAGTCCGGTGCGCCGATGGCAGGCACGCCTGAGATCAGCCTGATGAACTTCATGATCGGCCAAATGGCGCGGTACTACGGCGTGCCGTGGCGTACCTCGAACACTTTGGGCGGTGCCAAGACCTTTGACGCGCAGGCCGGATATGAATCCGCCACCACGTTGCAGGCGGTGGTCCTTGCCGGTGCCAACTATATATGGCACAGCGCGGGCTGGAATGAGGCCGGGATGCACTGTTCCGTCGCCAAGTTCATCGTCGATGCGGAACAATGCGCCATGGCCTATCGCATGGCCGAAGGGCTGAAATGGGATGATTTCGATCAAGCCTTGGCCGCTGTTCCCGATGTCGGTCCCGGCGGACACTACCTGGGCCATCCGCATACGCAGGACAATTTCCAAAGCGCCTTTTTCATGCCTGAGATGTTCGACAACAACTCGATCGAGCAATGGCAGGCCGAAGGCAGCATCGAGATCACCGAACGCGCCCTGACCCGGGCCAAAACCCTGCTGGCCGAATACCAGGAACCAAAGCTGGACGAGGCCAAGAACGAAGCGCTGCTGGATTATATCGCCCGACGGGAACGGGAAATCCCGGCGGCGGATGAGTTGAACCAAAGCTATTGAAAAGCGGTGGGTCCGTTCATTCGTCGCGGGCCCGCCATTCCTTCCATCGTAATACTGCATTCGCACCAAGCTCGCGAAAGGGCTGCGGGGGCAAGCGTTTAGGTGGGTGTTCTGCTTCGAAGTGCCGGGTGATGTCCGAGTTGTACCCGCAGGCGCGCTCGGCCGCTGCGATGCCTGTCAGCGTTCCGCGTGCGGTGCCCAGTCCGTTCTGGACGCAGCCGGAAAAGACACCCGGTTCGATCTGCCGCGCGACGGACACCCCGTTAAGGCTCAGGCACAGATGGCCCGCCCATTGGTACTGCATTGGCAGGCCTGCCAACTGTGGAAAACGCTGATCAAACTTGCGCTGCAAGACCCGCGAGGCGCGTTCAAGATCGCGCGGCGTGGCGACCATTCGGGGACGCAGCGCGGCGCAGGTCCGGGTAATGATACGATTGCCGCCCTGACCGGTATCTATCCGACGCATGGTCGTGCCCATCGGGTCAGACGGGGTCACACCCCAGCGCGGCTGACCGCCGATAAGGGCCATTTGATCCCCGTCCAGCTCGGGCGTCATTGCAGCAAAGAGAAACAGTTGCATCAGTCGGTCGGTCTCGATCCCGAAGCTTTCCAGATGACCGTTTACGGTAAGGATAACCGCGCCCGTGCTGACCGCGCCACGCGCCGTTCGTACCTGCCACGCGCCGCCTTGTTTCTGAAACCCAGTGACGGCTGAGTTCTCGAACACCGCGACCCCATCCCCGACCAGCCCAGCCGCCAAACCGCGCACATAGCCCGCCGGTTGCAGCATCACCGTCCCCGGTGTGAAAAGACCCGAGCGATAGTGGCGCGAGCCGGTCAACTCATACATTTGCTGTGGATCCAGCATTTCACTGGTCTCGCCCAGACTGGCCAGATGTTGCGAGTAGCTTTTGTTATGCACGTGCCCGGCTGCGCTGGCGGCGCCGTTCACTTTGCCCGCCGCATCAAAATAGTTCGGGTCGATCCGGTATTGCTCGACGGCTTCACGCGCGAACGCAATAGCGCGGCGGTTCAATGCGATCATGGCCCTGTCATCGCCCGCGCCCGCATAATCGTCGGACGCCAGATCATGCGGCAGGTCGATCATAAAGCCTGAGTTCCGCCCCGCCGCGCCTTCGGCCACGCGCCCGGCCTCCAGCACTACGATCTTGGCACTGGGCTGCAGTTGCGTCAGACGCCGGGCTGCGGACAGGCCAGCAAATCCTGCGCCTACGATCGTGAAGTCAGCCTTGATTTCGGCCTTCAGCTCGCGGGCCGAGGGCTGCGCCCCCAAAAGAACGCTCCACGCCGCAGGCCCACGGTGGAGGGGCAGGGTGCGGGCGGTGTACCTGCTCAATCCACGGCCTCATCCGCGTCATCGGCCAGATCAATCCAGATGGTTTTCAGCTGGGTGTATTGATCGTGGGCGTGAACCGAGTTGTCGCGCCCGCCAAAGCCTGATTGCTTGTAGCCGCCGAAGGGCGTGGTGATGTCGCCCTCGCCAAAGCTGTTCACCGTGACCGTACCGGCCCGGATCGCCCGAGCGCCGCGAATGGCGCGTTTGACATTGGCCGTAAAGATCGAAGCACATAGGCCATACTCAGTGTCATTGGCAATCTTGATGGCCTCGTCAAAGCCCGAGACTTCGATCACCGACAGCACGGGGCCGAAGATTTCCTCGCGCGCCAAAACTGCGTCATTGCCAGGCACCTCAACCACCGTGGCCTCGACAAACCCGTCCTTTGCGGTGCCGCCGATCACGACGTTATCGGCCTGTTCCAGATAGCCGCAGACCTTGGTGAAATGCCCCTCGCTGACCAGCGCACCCATACGCGTTTCCGGGTTCAGAGGATCGCCGATATTCCATTGTTTCGCGTGATGGGCGATGCGTTCCAGCAGCTCAGTCTTCACGTCCTTATGCACGATCAACCGGGACGAGGCCGAGCAATTCTCGCCCATATTCCAGAACGCGCCGTTGACGATATGCGCGGCCACGCGGTCCAGATTTTCGGCATCTTCCATCACGATGGCGGGGTTCTTGCCGCCCATCTCAAGCACTACCTCCTTGGCGTTGCTTTCCGCCGAATAGGTCAGGAACCGCTTGCCGGTGACGGTTGAGCCGGTGAAGGACACCATGTCGATATCCATATGTCGCCCGATGGGCTCGCCCACCTCGGCCCCGCCACCCGGAACAATGTTCAGCACGCCGCGCGGCAGACCGGCCTCCATCGCCAGTTCGGCCAGACGCAGGGCGGTCAGCGTGGTTTCGGCCGCAGGTTTCACGACCACGGTACAGCCCGCCGCCAAGGCTGGCCCGATCTTCCACGCCAGCATCAGCAGAGGGAAGTTCCACGGCAGCACTAGACCCACTACGCCAATCGGTTCACGAACCACCATAGCGATGTGATCGTCGCTGGCGGGTGAGACCTGATCATAAATCTTGTCGATCGCCTCGGCGTGCCATTTCAGGCAGTGGATCGCCTCGGGGATGTCGACGGTTTCGCAGTCATAGATGGTCTTGCCGCTGTCGATGCTCTCCATCACCGCCAGCTCGCGGGCGTTGCGCGTCATCAGTTTGCACAGGCGGATCAGCACATCCTTACGGTCCGAAGGATGCAATCTCGACCATCGGCCATCGTCAAACGCCTCGCGCGCTTTTTCGACGGCAAAATCTACGTCTGCGCCGCCGCAGGAAGCGATATCGGTCAGTTTCGCGTTGGTTGCAGGGTTCACCGTCTCAAACGTCTGGCCCGAGATCGCGGGGCGATAGCCGCCGTCAATGAAGGCCCCGGTGGGCAGGTCCAGCCTTGCGGCGATGGATGTGTATTCGTCCTGTGTCAGCAGTTCCATTGCCTTACCCCTCAGCCACAATGTCAGCGATTGTTTTCTTCAATACGCGCGTCACCTGTTCCAGCTCGCGCTTGTCATCCTTGTTCAACCCTTTCAGCGGGGGCCGCATCTCGCCCGCATTAATCCCGTTCATGGTTACGCCGTGCTTGATCGTCTGGATGAATTTGCCGCCCTGCTCCAAGACTCGCATCAGGGGCATCATCGCCGACATGATCCGGCGGCCCTTGGCAAAATCCCCCTCGGTCACGCAAGCCTGATACAGCGCCACATGCTCGGCAGGTAGAAAGTTTGATCCACCGCAAACCCAGAACGGAGCGCCCCAGGCAAAGAACTCCAACGCCTGATCGTCCATGCCACAGCCCAGTTGGATATGCGGGTAATCCCGCGCCAGCAGATGCACCCGGTTGATATCGCCCGAGCTTTCCTTGATGCCGCAGAAGTTTCGGCTGCGACCAACCCGGTCAAGGAACTCTTCTCCCATCATCGTGCCGGTGCGGTGCGGATAGTTATACAGCATCACGGGCAGGTCAGCGGCCTTGTCGATGGCCAGCGCGTTCAATGCGTTCTCGCGGTCGGTGGGCACCGCGTAGGGCGGGCTGGCCAGCAGGATTGCATCCGCGCCGATCTCGCGCGCGCCCGAGGCCAGAGCGATCGAATCCGCCGTCAGCATCGCGCCTGTGCCGATCACCAGGGGAAGACGGCCCTTCAACTGCTGATGCGTGAACCGCGCCACCTCCAGCCGTTCTTCGACCGTCTGGGCATAGTTCTCACCCGTCGACCCGCCCGAGATCAACGCATGCACACCGTGGTCGATCAAAAACTCGATCACCTGCGCCAGAGCGGCCCAATTCACGGACCCATCGGCGTGATAGGGCGTGATCACCGGGGTATAGATCCCCTCAAACTTGAAAATCGGGTTCATTGCATCCTCATGCAGGTTTCGACAGGGGCGCGCCCATGGGCACATCCAACGCGTCGGGCATCACGAACAGTTCGATCTGATCGCGTGACAGGTTCCAGTGGTCCTCGGCCAACTGTGCAGCCGCCGCCTCGTCGCCCGCCTCGATGGCGGCGATGATGGCGTCGTGCTGGCGACTGGCTTCAGACAGGTTTTCGGTCATCTTGGTGGTTTGAGGGCGATAGAACGTCATCCCGATCCGGGCGTGATCTATCAGCAGGCGGTTGAACGAGGGCAACAGATAGACATTGCCCGACATCTCTCCGGTCACGTCGTGGAAACGGTTATTGGCCAGGGCGCGGTCTTCGGCGGACCCAGCGCGCAAGGCCGCCTTGAACGCCTGCTGCGCATCTTTCAGCGCGTCGATCTGTGCCCTTGTCGCGTTCTGCGCCGCTAGTCGCAGAATGGCCCCGTAAACCATCGGCGCGGCCAGAAAGAAGTCGCGCAGGGTGGTATATGACATCTCGGACACCCGCGCAGATCGGTTTGTGCGCAGATCCAGATATCCCTCACCTGCAAGTTGCCGGAACACCTCGCGCAGAGGCGTGCGGGACAGGCCGAACGCATCCGAAAGATGCGCCTCGTCCAGATCGGTGCCGGGTTGCAGGCGCAGGGTCAGGATGCCGACCCTCAGATGTTCGGTCAGTTCCGCTTTGCGGGATTTGGCGTCGTCTTTCATCCGGTTTCCCCAGTCAAACACGATTCGTGTTGGGTCTTCCCTTCTGTATTCGAAAAAAATACAAATTGTATACAGAAAAGAATCGTGCAGCATGAAACACGCCCAACTAGACGGATCACCCCATGCGCCAAACCCGGCACATCACTTTCATCCTGATCGAAGAGTTTTCGCACCTTGCCTTTTCATGCGCGGTCGAACCGTTGCGGATCGCAAATCTCGTCAGCGAGGAACAGCTTTATGACTGGACGCTGGTTTCAGAGGATGGTGAACGCGCGGTCTGTTCCAATGAACTGGTGACATTAGTGCATGGCGGGCTGGACGATCTGCCGAAGACCGACCAGCTTTTTGTGTTGTCCGGCATCCATATGCGCAACCACGTCACACGCCCTTTGCTGGCGACCCTACGCCGCGAACGGGCGCGGGGAACGGCGATCGGTGCCTTATGTTCGGGCGCATGGCTGCTGGCCGAGGCCGGTTTTCTGGATGGAATGCAGGCGGCAATTCATTGGGAATACCACGACGCCTTTATGGAGGCCTTTCCCGAAGTAAACCTTGTCCGTAGCGTTTTTGTGGCAGATGAAAAGCACATTACCGCGTCCGGCGGTACGGCCACAGCCGACCTGATGTTGCACCTGATTGAGCGCGACCACGGCGAGGAACTGGCCATCGCGGTGGCTGACCAGATGGTTTACAACGCCGTGCGCAATGCCACCGCAAAACAACGCGTTTCGTTGCAATCCAGAAACGGGATGCGTAATGCGCATTTGGCGAAAGCCATCCACATCATGCGAGACTGCATAGAGGCCCCCATGTCTCCGTCTCAGATTGCCGAAGACCTTGGCATTTCGACCCGGCAACTTGAGCGACTGTTTGGAAAATACCTGAATACGTCCCCCAAGAAATATTTTATGGAGTTACGTCTGGAGCGGGCGCAGAAATTGCTGTTGCAAACCGAAGCGTCGGTCACCGAGGTGGCGATGGCTTGCGGGTTCGAAAGCCCGGGCCATTTCTCAAGGGTGTATCGGTCGAGTTTCGGCGTCACCCCGCATGCGCAAAAAAGCAAGATCGATTAAGTCGCTATGATGGGGGAGCTGCTCTGCCCTTGGGCGAGTCGGGCTGGGCAGGCGCTCACCCCCCTTAGTCCCGCTCGTACCCCCTCGTTAAAGTCTTACTGGTAAACAAATCCGCGGGATTGAACTGGTATAGGCGGTGAAATAGGCATAACTGGTACCAGATCATGTCCGTTTTGAGGGCATTTTGCGCGGGAACGCCTGATTTTGTTGCACGGTTCAGCCGGTGCTTGGGGCGGGCCGCGTCACGGCGAAAACAAACTCAGAGCGGATATGTTTGCGTTAAACGTCCATTTGTGTCATTTTTGTAATTGCCAGAAATCGAGGGATTACAGCGAAATAAGGCAGAAAAAAACATTAGAATGAACTTTGAGTTTCCCATGTCCTCATCAAGGGTTTTTACCGGAGGGCTAAAATGAATTTTGAAACACAAGACGCCGCAGTGAGTTCAGCATCGTGCGGTGTTCCTACAAAAATGCGCGAACATCAGATCTGTCAGGCATCCTCGGCGGCAGAAGCAGCGTTTGAACAGATTGCACGCGCTGCCTCTTTCGGTGCGGGTTTGACAGGTGAGTTTCAAAAACGCGTGTTCTCCATTTTCCGTTGGTATTTTCTTTCAGCCTTTTGCACGCGCATGCTTTCAGAGTCAGTGCATCGGTTGGACCATCAGACGTTGCAGGTATCTATGGATATCTACAGCGCCGTCAGCATGGTCCTGACGGAAAGCGAAATCGAGGAATCGATGGCGCTTGTTCGCACGGAACGCACCTCTTTGACATTGGGCCGGGCGAACGACATCGGTGCCAGAGGTCATACGGTTGGCTGGGTCGCTGCAGGTTTGCATGAAAAAGGCTGCGAATTTCCCGGTGAGATCGAGAATGCCCTGGCGGGTGCGCTGGCTGCGTCCAAGCGATTGAACTGACGCCACCGGCGGCAAATGGCCTCGCTTACGCAGGCTGAAACCCTCACTAACAATCGGGCGGCTTGCGCTACAGAAGCGCCGGGCAGGGTTAAGTAATCAGCATCTTACTCCCGGGCTTCTAACAGACCCCAGGTTTCGCCTCCAAAGCCGCCATTGAACAAAAAGCGGAATCTGGCTGACAGCATGTCGGCCTCGACCGCAGATGTCAGGCCGTCGCCCTTGAAGGCGCCCAAGGAAAAGATGAAGTATAACTCTCCGGTGTCAGTAACTTGGCCGACACCTTCAGCCCGTTGTTGGTTTTGGTCGTCGGAAATAATCGTCCAGTGCAGGCGTGCATAGTTCTTTAGGTCTTCCTCGGCCTGAATCGAGAGGATTCCGTTGTAGCAGCACTGTTCTTCAACATAGGTGTTTGTCGCGTTATCGAAATAACCGTCGAAATACCCCTCCACAAAATACGTGCCGACGATCCGCTCAACGTCTTCGATGGGTTGCATTGTCATCGGGGCAGCCGTCTCCAAGCCTAAGTCTGGATTGCAGTCGCGGCTTTCAAGTGAACCGTCAGGCATGATCGTGTCGCACAGGATCGCGTTTTGCAGCGCTTTCTGGGCGACTTCAAAGTTCTTTTTCAGGGTTTCCTCTTTCTGAGCGTGCTCGGGGTCGTGGACTTCCTCGATAAAGCTGGCATTGGTCAGATCCGCGCCACTGAGATCGGTGCCCAGAAACGAAGTCCCGATCAGGTAAGAGTCATCCAGCAGCGCCCCTTGCAGATCAGCCCAGTTGAAATCGGCGCCATCCAGAAATGCCGCCTTGAAGTCTGCTTTGCGCAAAAATGTTTCTGACAAGTCTGCGTTTCGGATATCGGCGGCCCAGAAATTAGCGCCTTCCATGGACGAACCCCTGAAATTCGCGCGGCGCAAGTCTGCGGCCTCCAGATTGGCCCCTCTCAGAAAGGAACACCTCAGGATTGCGCCGGTCAGCCCTGCACCACGCAATTGGGTATTCACCAGATAGGCGCCTGTCATTTCTGCGCCGATCAGGTTCGCGGAACTAAGGTTGGCCCCCCGTAGATCCGAATTGACCAAAATGGCCGAGGACAGGTTGGCATTGCGAAGATCGGCTTCGCGCATGTCCACTTCGGTCAGTTCGACGGCTTGCAGATCCGCGTTGGCTAGGGACACCCCGATCAGCTTGGTATCCTCCAAGGAAAGAAACGCGCGATTATCAACTTTCGTCGTCGATTGCGGCGTACAGTCATTGTTTTGATAGAACGGGACGACTGTTGCCGGCTGCCTGTGAACAATGAGGTTGGCATCTTTCAGAAACTGAACAACCAGACCCTGCCGTTCGCGGTTGATTTCCCGCATGATGGTCTGCGTCTTGGTTCTTGCGATCGCCAATACTGCCGGTCGGACCCAGACTTTTCCCAAGGACTGTTCCAACTGAAGTTCGCCGATCGCATCGAAATACGCCTGCAGCGCGTTGGTCTGCAATCGGCTTTCATCCCTTTCGCGTTGCCGAAGTGTTTCTTGCTGCTGAATTTCGTTCTGACGTTTGACCGAAATATCGTTCAGCCAGAACCCACCCACCGCCAGAACAAAAGGCACGATCAAAAGGTTCAGGACATCCCACAGCGTGCGCCCCTGAAACCCCGACCAATTCGCACTGAGCGGAGCACCGCAAGACGAACAGGTTCCGGACGCTATATCCGTAAGCTGACCGCAATTCGGACATTTGGTCGTTTGGGGTGGCCGTTTCGTACCCATCCGTCGCTCTCGTCCTTCGGAAACAATAGTTTACTGAGACACGTGCTTTGGTGAGTTATGCCACATTTTCGGAAACTCTGAAAATTTCGCCGAAAACGCGCTGGGACTAACACCAGCCTGTGATGGCGAAATAAGTATTTGATGCACTGCTAGGTCGGAAGATATCTGTCCAGCAGGGCATCGACCAACCCCTTTTGAAGCCGGTCACCGGTCGGCTGGTCCACGCGCAAAATGTCTTCGAGAATGATGAATTGTTCCATTCCGGTTGTCATGGAAAGCCGGTTTGCAAGATCTTCGAACTTTGAAGGGCCCAGAGCAGACCGAACAGGGGTAAGAGCCTCAGCAAAGGCGGCAACGCGTCTGGCCCCCCGCATCTTTACGGTTCCGTCCTGAAGCGATGCTTTGAAGGATTCTGACAAAAATTGGCGAAAATACGCCTCATGCGTGCGCGAGAATTCAAGGTAATACCGCGCCACCGCATGAACACGCCGCCGAACGTCCGATATCCCCTCAAGCAAGTCTGAAGTCGGCCTGACCTCCATGTCCAATGTGGCATCCAGAGCCAGCACCCCGGGATCGGAGAAATACCTGTAAACCGTGGCGCGGCTGATCTGCGCGTGTTCGGCCACTTTCGCCAGGGTTACTTCGGTGCCCTCGGACATGAGCGCACGCGCCGCCGACAAAAGTGCCTCGCGCGTTCGGTTTTTCTGATTTGTCCGTGTTGCCAAGTTCAGGTCCTTTTATGATACACTTGTCTCATAAGTAGATATGTGTATCATAATGACATGAAGATTGAAGTAAAGGGAGTCGCCCGATGACTGAATCTCGTCCACGCATTTATCACCTGCTTGGTAATCTTTTGACCTTTCACGCCTTTCCGGCAGAGACCGGGGATCGCTATACGATTGTCGAGATCAAGACCGCGCCGGGTGCTGGCGCGCCGCCTAATCATCATGCGGGTGAAGACGAAAGTTTCTTCGTACTGGACGGGGAGTTTGAGTTTCTTGTGGACGGTGAGACCATCAAGGTCTCAGGCGGTGATTTTGTAAAAGTGCCAGATGGCACGGTTCACGCATTTACTTGTACTAGCGCCCAACCCGGTCGGCTGCTTTGCGTCAATTCTCCGGGCGCCATGCATGACACGTTTTTTACCCAGGCTGGCGAAGCCATGCCCGACGGAACAACCGAGATTCCGGTTATGGACGCGCCCCCTGACATACCGGCGATCATGGCTGTCGCAACCAGCGCTGGTATGACGATCCTGGCACCTGCTGACGCCTGATCCCTTTCAACTGCGCCTGACAAGGCAACAGAGATTTGCCTTGTCTTACCCGTTAGATGCAAAGCCATTTGGCGCTTAGACACATGTTTCTGGCAGGGATTCATACGTAGACCCGCAGGGCGCTTGCCATATGCGCGGCAGTCCTGCTGTATCGTATGGTTGCCACGTCAACCGAGGGGGTTGCGGCGGGATCAGGGGGTGCGGCGCATAGCCAAAACACCAAGCACTCGCGGAGGCTGTGATGCCCCCCCGACTGTAACCACATTCAGACTTGGAAACCCATTTGGCCGCAATGCGCATGTCATTGGCGCTTTGCAACATGCTGCGTGAACTGCCTCCTTCCACATCATTTGGGTGATTGGAATGGAGATAGACGTATGGCGAATATCGAAAGACTGATTGAGGAGCCCACCTTGGATATGCTGAATGCAAAGATTGCGCAGATGTCCCAATATGGCTGGAAACCGATTGGTTGTCCGAAAAGGTCCAGAACGGGGTTTGTGCAGACTGTACAGCGGATATGTTGTATCTGTTGAATATGATACGGTCTCGCTAACCGAACAATTAGACCCGAATGACAAACCGGTACACCAATGTGGGTCGTAACTGGCGACGATGTGCCAGCGGTGGACGGAGGCCCGGAACGACTAAGTAAGGAACCGAACGCCGATGAGGTATTCCGACATGGTCAAAAACCGATCTTGGCAATGCGCCACGGAATTGGCGATGGCCGGAGAACATGAGCCTGCGGGAAAAATCCTGCACGCCTACGGGTTGATGAAATCAGAAAGCGATGACCTTGAGACTGTCCTGCGCCTAATGCGCGAGGCGCGCGACGACGTGAAAGAACAGGGCAACAGTCAAAAGCCAAAGCACCTGGTTCTGCATTTCGAAGCACATTTTACGGAATAACCCAAACGGGGCTGACCAATTGCGACCAAAGCTGGATGCAGGAGGCGGCAAAACCTATCGATAAACAGCGTTTCACCCACGGGCGCCCAATACCGGCGAATTCAGTTTGCTAATCCAGTGTTCGACCGGATTTTCAAACAAAAAAATTTGGGGGCTTGATGGTGCTGCTGGAGGGCATTGAAACCCTATATGTAGATGTCTCAAAGAATCTCAGATAGAGATTAACTATATGAAATACATCAACTTATCTCCCTCATTCGGCCTCAATTAATCTCGACTAGAGGCAGCATATACCATACCTAGGGGTGGACCAATAGGTGGACCGGTAGAGAGATATATGGCGAAAAACAAATTAAGCGCGCGTGGCGTTATCGCGATGGAGGCTGGAAAGCATTGCGATGGCGCTGGGCTCTGGCTTGTGAAGGCAGAACCTAAAAGCGGTAAGTGGGTTCTTGGACTTACGGTTTTTGGAAAGCGACGGGAAATGGGCCTCGGGCGGTGGCCGGATGTTGGCTTGGCGGAGGCGCGGGAAACAGCTGACGCAGCCCGACGCGAACTGCGGGAAGGCCGAGATCCGATCAGAGAGCGGCAAAAACGACGTGTAGAAGCCCAGCGCAACTTGCATTTATTTAGAGACATCGCTCGGGATGCGTTTGAAGCGCGGAAGTCTGAGCTGCGGGGTGGCGGAAAGGCGGGGCGTTGGTTTAGCCCGCTGGAGTTACACGTCATACCCAAACTTGGTCATGTGCCGGTTGCTGAAATTACTCAGATCGATCTGCGGGATTGCCTTGCGCCTATCTGGCATGAGAAAGCCGAGACTGCTCGGAAGGCGTTGACACGGACATCTATTTGCCTGGAGCATGCAGCCGCGCTGGGCATTGATGTTGACTTGCAGGCCCCCAGGAAGGCACGTGCATTGCTTGGCAAACCGCGTAAGGCCACCACCAACATTCCGTCGCTTGCCTGGAGTGAAGTGCCTGAGTTCTACAAAAGCTTGGACGAAGGTACAGTCACCCACCTCGCTCTGAAACTTCTAATTTTGACCGGGGTACGGTCACGGCCAATACGGTACTTGAGGGAAGAGCAGATCGACGGTGATGTCTGGACCATTCCGGCAGAGCAGATGAAAGGACGTGAGGGCGCTACTGCTGAGTTCCGTGTACCGCTTTCGAATGAAGCGCTTCATGTTCTTGGAGACGCGCGGCGACATGCTCGCGATGGCTATCTGTTTCCGAGTATTCGAAAAGGGGTGATCTCGGACGCCACGATGTCGCGATTGATGGAGCGTCGTTGCATGAGCGCCCGTCCGCATGGATTTCGTTCAAGTCTCCGCGTGTGGTTGGCGGAGGCAACCGATGCGCGTCACGAAGTTGCAGAAACCATGCTTGGTCATGTTGTGGGCAGCTCTGTCGAACGCGCCTATCGTCGAACCGACTTTCTCGACCAACGTCGTGTGCTGCTGGAGCGCTGGGCGTCCCACCTCACCGACAATACAGATACAATCATAAAATTGGCCACAGCATGAATCAGGATCGTCGTTATCTTCCCTTGTACAACGAAGAGGGAAAATGGATCTCTCGACCAGACCTCTATGTATTAATCAGAATGTCCGTGACAGACTCTCAAGGAGAAAGCGTGGTTTCAAAGGCCTATCGATACGTGTCTGAAATTTCGGACAATACCACAAACGAATTGGACGATTTGGATGCCACGATACAGAGGAAATTCATCAGAGCGAAATGGAATGAGCGAGAATTTTCGGCCATGGTTGTCACCGAGCTTTTACGTCTTGAACAGAGTGGGATAAAACCAACTGTGGGAAAGGCGTTACGGCTCGTCACACGCTACTCGCTTGGAGAAAAGCTTAGGGAGGCAGGCTCAGTCTCCGACCAAGCCGAAAGAGCTTTCCGGAAGTGGCGAAATACCTGCCATTTGGAAACCGCATTTCGAATGCATGATTCAAAGCAAATCATATTTGAAAACGATGTGGGGAAATTTGACGACTTTCGTGCAGATGCCAAAGCTCTTGAGCGGTTCATGGACGAGGTTTCTGCTCACGGCCATATTCAATGGAATCCTTGGCGAATACCGGACGACATTAAACCGGGCGCTAAGCCAATCATGGAACCGTTGAGTTCGGAGGAGCGAGAACTCGTTGTCGGCGTTTGACAGCATGACTTGGGGGGGAGAAATTTTTTCTCCCCTCCCAATAACATTTTAGATCGCCTCTAGATGACTCAACGCTCATCAAAACGAGGCATCTAGTCACATGAACGCTGAAGCCAACTCAATTCAAACCGAAATCGATCCGTTGCTTAAGGTGGCGGAAGCCGCAGAGCTGCTTGCAATCAGCGTGCCGAGCTTCTGGCGCCGTATAGCGGATGGGTCGGTCCCCAAGCCAATCAAACTTGGTGGATCTTCTCGGTGGCCTCGTTCCGAAATCCTTGCTGTCATCGCTGAAGCCAAAGCCAACCGGTAACAAACCGGCCAGCAACGCTTGCGAGCGGCTATGCGTCTTCCTCCGCTTTTCTAATATCAACTGACCAGTTTCCTCACGGTGGACGCACGTGAGCACACGGTCAGCCAACCTTGTATGGAGCCTCCATGGCTGGACCAATGATTTTCGCCCAACTTTCAATCCAAGATATGCGCCGAACAATACAGGATTTGACGCTTGAAGAGCGCGGATTGCTATTCTCGTTTCTTGTCGAGAATTGTGAGGCGCAGGACTCATTGGAGCATGACGAGGAAAGGCTTGCGTATCGTGTCGGCCTTGGCAAATCTAAAAAGTCGCTGGCGCGTCTGCTATCGTCGCTCATCAAGACTGGAAAAGTGAAAGCGACCGATGACGGAATAATGGTCGCTCTCGCAGAAAACGCGATCAGCCATTTCCAAACTAAATCCGAAAACGGCAAATTTGCGAACTCCTGCCGAAACGACAGGGCTAAAGCGAAAGCTGACTTGGAGAAAGCAAACGATGGGCATTGCAACCTGTCTGATCAGGCTACGAGCGGACTCAGTGTGGCGGAGTTGTTGAGCCACGCCGAAAATAATGAGCTCACCTTGGAATTTGACCGTCTGATCGCAGCTCTCAAAAATCTCGCTAATTACAAGGGTGCGTATAGGCTCGTCGATGCACTTGATAGCGACGCCGCAAAACGCACTGTGGAACGATGGTGCGAGCTTGAACTTAGCGATGATCAAATCGTCTCAAATGTAGACAAGGTGATAACCAGAAAAGGCGATGGAGCAATAATATCTTGGCAGTATTTTGATCGAGTCTTTCTAAACTTGGCTGAACGAAACGTGACTGTGCTTGGAGTTGCCGGCCGATAGCTAATACCGGCGAAGACACTGACAAATGTGGCTTGCCAATTCTTTTTCCTGCCAACAAGCCCCAAGGCAAATTGTCCAATTTGATGCCGCCCGCGTTTAGCGACGCTTTCAAAGTTCATGGGGTATTAGGTGGATGCTTAGAATTGTTTAGATTTGGAGGTTTTTTTGAGTTTGAACCAAATGCTTCGCGAGGTGTTGCTATCACTTCAGGAAGAGTTCTCTTCGGGTACGGCACCGAGCTATCGAATCTGCCCCTTTAGGATCGTTGCTGGTCGAGGGAAAGAGAAGACGTGCTCCAAATGTATTGGTGGCCAGTGTCGAGATCTGCAGGACATTGGCTTGGACGAAGAGGGTCAACCGCTTCCAACACATCGCCGTGCACGCTGTGGCGCGAAAACGCGCAAAGGTTCGCAGTGTCAGCTCCCAGTGTCTCCAGGAAAACGGAGATGTCGGTACCATGGTGGCTTGTCAACTGGCCCAAAGTCTGCTTCCGGCCGAGCGCGGATCGCTGAAGCACAATGCAATAGATGGGCAAATCAGAGGTCCAATACTTGACCAAGTGTTTATAGTTGTATGGCAATGTCCACCGACACTATGCGCCGATAACAGTCGTCGCAGATTTATAAGCACCAAACAAATTCCGAGCACGCTTGTTTATGCTCGTGACAGAAACGGATAGCCGTCATCTGAGCAAAACGCTCGGATGACCGAGTCGAGCCCGAAGGTGACCTTGTTGGGCTGACAGAACCTGAGTGTCACGTTAAGTTCCTTAAAACGGGGGAAACGAATGGACAGACGGCTAACTACAGTGCTTGCAGCTGATATTGTCGGCTACTCTGCACTGATGGATCGTGACCGTGAAGGTACGATTAGTGCGCTCAGATCATTCCGTGAAGAAACGCTCCAATTGCTGCTAAAGGCCCATGGAGGGACAATGATCAAAAGCTTGGGCGATGGTTGGATCGCCGAGTTTAGGTCCACATCAGACGCTGCAGACTGCGCCATTGCAATACAGTCGGCGCAGAAACCAGACAGTATCAAGCTTCGAATTGGCATCCATACCGGCGAGGTTGTCACCGAAGGTGATGACATTTTTGGTGATGGAATAAATGTCGCTGCTCGTCTCGAAGCTATGGCCGAGCCGGATCAGGTTTTGATATCGGACACGTCTCACAACAGTCTTGACCGAGGCGACGCTTCCAAATTCGAAGGCGGCGAGCAGACAGAACTCAAAAATATCACACGTCGTATCGGTGTCTGGTGCTGGCCCAAGGGCACTTCAGCCAATCTGTCACCTATGACAGATGTCAGACCTGGGATTGCAGTGCTCCCATTCGACAATATGTCTGGTGATCCCGAACAGGAGTTCTTTGCAGACGGCATCACCGAAGACATCATCACAGAGTTGTCTCGTTTCAGATGGCTGATGGTTGTGGCCCGAAATTCGTCCTTCACTTTCAAAGGTAAAAGCACGGATATCCGCGAAGTCGGTCGCATACTGGGAGTGCGCTATGTTCTCGAGGGTTCAGTCAGACGAGCAGGTCAACGCGTCCGCATTACAGGACAGTTGATTGATGCGGAAGACGGCAGTCATCTCTGGGCAGATCGCTTCGACGGCGTGCTTGATGATATTTTCGACCTTCAAGACAAAGTCACATTAGAGGTTGTAACGGCGATAGAGCCATCTCTAAGGCACGCCGAAACCAACCGTGCGCGTGCGAAACCTACGGATAATTTGGAAGCTTATGAACTTTACCTTCGAGCGCAATCGCATTTCCATCTTTTGACAGATGAAGACAACCGAGAGGCCATACGTTTAACGACCCTCGCATTAGTTCGTGACCCAGACTATGCGTCCGCATCAGGGTTGTTGGCTTGGTTGCATATTCAACGAATGGTTCAAGGGCTTGAGCCTATTGGCGAAGGGCCGAAAGAGGCCGTGAAGGCAGCCGAGCGGGTACTGCTGAGTGATCGTGCAGACGGGATCGCGCTGGCGTATGCTGCGCATTCAATCTCAATGCTGGCGCGGGAGCTGCCACGCGCGCGGGTTGCTTTCAAACAAGCTCTCGAGCAAAACCCAAACGCAGCGACAGTTCACATGCTGGCATCCATCAACCTTTTTCTTCTTGATCGGCCGGAGGAGGCACTAAGTCACGCGATTCAGTCTGTCGACCTGAGCCCGCACGATCCGTTGCGCCATGCTTCTTACATTGCTCAGGCAAGCGCACTCTTTCATCTTGGGCGTTACGAGGAATCGGTTAAGGCTTGCCGAGATGCCTTATCTGTGCGTTCAAACTTCGTAATGAGTCATCTCATACTGATTGCTGCTCTGGGACACCTCACCGATGATTATGCGGCTCGCGAAGCGGTTGCAGATCTTCAGGCGTTGCGCCCAGGGCTGACCGTAACCTCGGCACAGACTCAACTACCAATATTTACTGTTCCATCTTGTGCAAACAATTGGCGTGAAGGTTGGTTAAAAGCAGGGTTACCTAGATAGGTGACTGGTAAAGTTGGTGAGCATAGATTGAAACCACTCCACGCGAAGTTCGCGAAACCTCAGAAATGTGAAACCAAGAAAACTGAATCCCCGCAGTAAAGGCTTTTGACCTTTTGCAACATTCAAAATCCTTACTGTCCCGCGTACCAGACATTCACTGAATTCTGCCGAACGGCCGCGTTGAGCACGCTCCGTACCTTCATTTTTAAAGCTGGTTGACACGAATAAAAGCTGTTCGTCCCCGTCTTGTTTGGGCCATCGCGCATCGATCTGAGTGGTCCTGGTGCACGGGATTTGGAAAAGTCCGCTCTTAAGGGGTAAGTTACTGGTTTAGTCCTCTCGACCGAAGGGAGGCCAATGAGAGGTCAATCATAATGAACGACGTCCCAGACGACGGCGCCCCACCTTCAGGGCCACCATGGATAGTTCCGGAAATTCAACAAAAGATCGCTTGGAGGGACGGTGATGTAGTGATTTCTGTTCCAATTAAAAGCGGGACAACCTGGACAATGAACATCGTTCATCAGTTATTAACGGGCGGGACTGATGATTTTCGAGACGTCTACGAAGAGGTGCCTTGGATTGAATTTTTGGCCTTCCCCGGGCAGCCCCAGGAAGTCGTGGTTGAACGAGTAACAGCCATGCCAACCAACACACGCCGCGCTTTCAAGACGCATTCGCCGCCACCTGCGGTGCCGTTTCAGAGCGTCGGGTCTGGCACCGACGTCAAATATGTCGTAATCATGCGAAATCCGGAGGAGGCCCTCGTTTCATTCAGGCCATTCCTGAACAAGCACTCGGACGCATGGTATGAACTATGGGGCGTGCCTAGAGAAGCCCTTTGTCGACCCGACTTTCCATCCTTCTATTCTGATGTGATTGACGCCAACGGTATGCAAGGCGCGATCTTTGGCTTTCTCGCCGCGTGGTGGCCGCTCCGGAACGAACCAAACGTTTTGTTCCTGCACTTCTCTGACATGAAGAGTGATCACCAAGGATCAATCCGAAAGATTGCCGAATTCATCGGTGAAGAGCTGACCGAAGAACAATGGGCTAATGTACTAGAGTTTACATCCTTCCCTTGGATGAAAGCGAATGAGGGAAAGTTTGAAGGGCGTACGGCCTCAGAAATCCCGATCCTTAATTCCGGAGCCATGATCCGCAAGGGCGCCGTTGGCGAGGCAAGAATGGATGGAATGACGGACGAAATTTCCCAGCACCTGCGCGAAGTTGGCAGCCAGATTTGCCCGGACCCCGCCGCCATAAGATGGGTTTACGAGGGAGGCACTTTACCCAATTAAGTCGCGCATGTGCGCCAGAGTAAATACGGAAGAACTGGCATGAACAACAAACAATGGGCAGGTCTCTGACGGTCTGCTTTGTCCCCATACCCAACGTTAGGCTCTAGCCAGAGCGTATCCTAAGTTTTTTAAGCCCTCTTATTTGGCAAGGTCTCCAACGATGCCAACTGCGTCGACGACCGTTGACAGGTCATCAGTAACTTCCAAAATTTCATCGTTGACGCGTATGTAACGATTGCCTTTTCCCGGAGGTTTTAATTTCCAGTCCGCAAGGTCTCCAATGTCCGTGTAGTCCAAGTCGCTGGGAAGCTTGGCACCCCTTGTATATCTCTTTATTTGTCCTGGAGGCACAGCTTTCTGGCCCTTGCCTGGTTTGCCGTCCAGCTGAACTTTCTTGTCTTTTGATTTTCCGCCTTTCTCTTTGGCGAATGCGAAATCAACACCACCAAATGTCAAGCTAAGAGCAAGCATCCAAACGAATACGGAATAGATCTTCACGCGATGTTCCTTCAATTTCACAGAGCTCTGCTGTACACTGTAGTTACTTCAGATAAGTGTTGAACCAATCAATGGTGCGGTCCCAGGCTAGGTTTGCCATTTCCTCGTCATAACGAGGCGTGCTGTCGTTATGAAAACCGTGGTTGGCATTTTCGTAGATGTAGGCCTCGTAAACTTTTCCGTTGGATTGCAGAGCGGCTTCAAAATCCGGCCAACCTGCGTTGATGCGCTCATCAAGCTCTCCCATCTGAATTAGTAACGGCGCTTGAATTTTGGCTACATCCTCAGCTGCTGGCTGGCGACCATAGAACGGCACGCCTGCGGCCAGTTCCGGGTAGGCCACGGCAATTGCACTGACTAAACCGCCGCCATAGCAGAAACCCACTGCGCCGACCTTTCCGGTGCTGTCATCTCGGTTCAACAGGTATTCAAACCCATTGAAGAAATCGTTCATCAACTCGACACGGTCCACTGTCTTTTGCAACTCGCGCCCATCGGCGTCGTTGCCCGGGTAGCCGCCAACCGATGTCAGGCCGTCGGGGGCCAACGCCATAAATCCGGCTTTTGCCAACCTGCGCGTCACATCCTCGACGTAAGGATTCAAACCGCGGTTTTCGTGGATCACCAGCACCCCAGGTAGGGGCTCTTCAACGCCAGCGGGCCGGACAAGATACCCTCGGACATCACCGGTTCCATTGGGTGACGGATAGGTAATGTAGTCTGCGTGGATATCGGGATCGTTGAATGACACTTGCTGAGCCATCGCATAATTCGGGCTGAGCATGTTCAGCAACGCAACCGCTGTCACGCCGCCGACCGCGAACTTTCCGGCGCGATCCAGGAATTGGCGCTTGGTGATCTTGCCGTGCGCGTAAAAGTCGTACAGGTCCAGAAGTTCCTGGTCGAAGTCTTTTGCCGTCATGCGGGTCATTATGAATCTCCTAATGAGTTTGGCAGTCTGAAGGGGAGGGTAGTATCCGATCTGAAAGTCTTTATTTGATTGAGCGTCTGGATGGGCTTACTAAGATTCTGCCGGCGACAGTTCCATGTCCGCGTACCGTTCGCGCAGCACGTTCTTTTGAACTTTTCCCATAGTGTTTCGCGGCAATTCCGAGACGAATTCGTAGCGGCGCGGATGTTTGAAGCGCGACAGCTTGTCCCTGATGGTCTCAGCAATCTGATCCGCTTCAAGTTTTACGCTTGTCTCAATAACCAGAGCGGCGATGATTGCTTCACCAAAATCGTTGTCGGGGACGCCGAAAACCGCCGATTCCAGAACACCGTCGATGTCGTTCAGTATCTCTTCAATTTCTTTGGGATACACGTTGTAACCCCCGGTAATGATCAAGTCTTTCGACCGCCCCACAATCGATAGATAGCTGTCCTCACTGAATTGGCCCAAGTCCCCGGTGATGAAGAACCCGTTCTCTCGTAACTCTTCGGCGGTTTTCTCGGGCATCTGCCAATAGCCTTTAAACACGTTGGGGCCGCGGACTTCGATCATTCCAACTTCGCCCGGGGGAAGTGGTTCTCCGGTTTTCGTATGTGTGACGATCACCTCGATGCCGGGCAGTGCCATGCCAACAGTTCCCGCGCGACGTTCGCCACTATAGGGGTTAGAGGTGTTCATGTTTGTCTCGGTCATGCCATAGCGCTCAAGTATTCGGTGGCCGGTGCGCGTTTCGAATGCCTGATGGGTTTCGGCAAGCAGGGGGGCAGAGCCCGAGACGAACAGGCGCATGTTCCCTGTGATCTCTTTTGTGAACCGGTCGTCTGCCAACAGTCTGGTATAGAAAGTGGGAACCCCCATCAAAAGGGTCGACTTGGGCAATTCATCCAGGATGGCGCCGAGGTCGAACTTTTGCATAAGGCGAACTCTGGCACCGGCGAGTAGTGACGTATTCATCGCCACGAAAAGCCCGTGCGTGTGAAAGATCGGCAGCGCGTGAACCAAGCGATCGTCGTTTGTGATACCCCACAGACCAACAAGAGCTTGGGCGTTGGACAATAGGTTTTGATGGCTCAGCATTGCGCCTTTGGAACGGCCTGTGGTTCCTGATGTGTAGAGCAACGCGGCAAGATCGTCCGGAGCGCGATCCACGGTTTCGAAGACGCAGGGCTGCGCGTCGGCCTCGCTGCTCAGGCTAGGGTAAACGCCGCCGAGTGTTCGCAGCTTTGCCCCAGACCGAGCCACCAATTTTCCGACTTCAATTTCGTCTCTGCTATCGCAAACGATCATCGAAGGTTGGGCATCAGAGATGAAATAGTCCAACTCTGCCAAAGTGTAGGCAGTGTTAAGCGGCAGATAGACTGCACCTGCCTGTACCGAAGCGGCGTAGAGGGCAATCGTATCGGCCAACTTGGGCGCTTGCACAACGATGCGATCGCCTGGTGAAACGCCGTTGTTTTGCAAAACATGCGCGACCTGCGCGGTGCGCTTCAAAAACGCGTCATAGGACACAACCTGGTCATCGTCGAGTTGCAGGAACGGAGCCTTGTTGCCCTCATGCCGGGCAAACAGGCTGTCGTATAGAGTGTTGGTCACGCGGTATTTTCCCTTGGCTTGGTCGCAAGCGCAGCGGTTGAGGCCGCGCGAACAGAACGCGAGGCTTCGATCGTCGCATGTGTCGCGAACTCTTCGTGATGACGTTCTGTTTTGTTTAAATCGTACAGGTAGTTCACCATCGCACCGCCGGATTGTGATCGTCCGTTCGGTGACAAATCGGCTTCGGCGTGCAACTCGTGCAACTCGGCACCGTTTCCGAGGTGAAAGCGGGCCACGGGATCCAACGGCATCCCATCCTCGCGCTTGGCGAACAACAGGTACCGGGCGGCCATTGCGCGCAAATCTTGCGGCGAGGTTGTTGCCGCAAGTACGGCCTCGGCGGCGTGGCCGTGCTCAGGATTGTCTGTTTCGCCCTCTAGCCAACGGTTCAGTCCTGGTATCGGCGACAAGGTCACAAATGTATCAAGCCCCTCAAGTTCTCGCGACAGCTCAGTTACAACCTGTTTGATCAACAGATTGCCAAAGCTGATACCGGTTAAACCTTTCTGGCAATTCGAGATAGAGTAGAACGCCGCGACTTTTGCTTGTTCGGTTTCGATCGGTTCCCGATCTTCGGACAAAAGCGCATCGATTGCGTCTGGAACTTCAGCCGTCAGAGCAACTTCGACAAAAATCAGCGGCTCATCTGGCATCGAAGGATGGAAGAATGCAAAGCAACGACGATCCGGCGGGTAGAGCCTGCGTCGCAGATCATCCAGATCGTTGATTTGATGGACCGCTTCGTAGGCAACGATCTTGTCCAAAACGCGGGCAGGGGTATCCCAACTGATTTGTTTGAGGACAAGAAAGCCCCGATTGAACCAACTTCTCAGCAAATGAACGAAATCAATATCTGTTCGTTTGAGCTCGGGGTTGGATTTAAGAAAGCGCAATAAGTCAACGCGCATTGCTACGAGTTCTTGTGTCGCGCCGGATGGTTGGTTCAATCGGCGCAACAACTCTTGCCGTTTGGGTTCCGCGAATTCGCTAAGCTTTTGATATAAATTGACACTTCTGTCGTTTGCATAGAGGCTTGCCACTTCGGCAAGCTGATCCGCGTCCAGCTCAAGTTGGTCATTCAAATAGGCAAAAAACTCCAATTTCTCGGGGTCTTCTAAGGTCTGGTACCGATCAAGAATTGTGGAGGCGAGGGTGAAGCCCGATACTTCGCCTTCTGCGGACAACAAGGCCTCACAAAGCTCTGCAATGGATCGATAGTCATCGTTGCCGCGCTTTTTGCCGGGACGATCGAACAGCTGATTCAGCAGATCGCCCAGAAACCAGTTCCGCTGCATTTCAGGACTCCATCTGACTGCTCAGGTACTCACCCGTTCGGCGGTAGTGGTTGAGCAAGTGCTGGGTCGCGCCGTCTGCATCATGGTCGAGTGCGGCATCCAGGATTTGCTGGTGTTCGGCAGCGATATCGCGCTTTTTGTAACTGGGCCCTCCCGCCGCCAGATAACGATAGCGAATGTTGAGGTCATAAAGCTGCGAACAATACCGTAGCAGCAACGGCAGTTTTGCATTTTCCAACAAGGCCATATGAAACACTTTGTGGGCGTCTTCGAAGTCTGGTGCACATTTTTGACTGGCCTTTTTCATATGGTGATGCCGCAAAACAAGCCTGTCCTCCCAAGCTCCATCTGCATTAGCGATGGAAGCGCGCAGCGCTGTTTCCTCGAGGTTGCATCGGAGCAACAGTATTTCCTCGAAGTTGGATTTGCTGACTGGCGCCGCCCGAAATCCGCGCTGATCAATCCGCTCGACCAGCATGTCAGACGTCAGGAGGCTAAGCGCCTCCCGAACCGGGCTTGCGCCCGTATCCAGAAGGCCACGGAGTTGTTCGATCTTGAGCTTCTGTCCGGGCGGCAACTCGCCTGTTAGGATCATATCGCGCAGCCGTCGATACGCACCATGAGTGGCTGATTTCTCTTTGCCCTCGGTATCAAGCATGACGTCCATATCCGACTTTTCCTCTTTGAATGCGCAATCTTTGAAGTGCTTTTAACTGAGGGCGCTTGTTCCGGTCGATAGACCGACTGTCAGGTTCAGTGAGCCTTCGTTGATCATCCAGCGCCGAAGAACAAAACTGCGCGCCCCGCTTTTATGCATCGGGTCGTCCTCGGCTAGATTTCGAGCGGCCTCAAGGCTGTCGGCGCGGTAGATGATCAGGCCCATTCCCTGCATATGCTCACCGGTTTCATCCGACATTGGTCCGGCAAAAGCCAGCTGACCCGAACGTTCAAGCTGCGCCTGATATGCCAAGTGATCAGGAAGTGACGCCTTCACGTCTTCGGGCGCTTTGGCAGGCGTGCTGTGTGCAACGTAAAGCTCCAAAGCAAGTGCGCCGCGGCTCTGTGCTTCTGATTTGTAGTCTGCCCAGGCAACCATCTGCGCCCTCCAATAAAATCGATATTAATTGACATATGGCAAAATAATCGGCAAAAATCAAGCAAACTGATATGGATGATGAAAATGAAATACCTAGTGGGAGAGACTTTGGAAGGTACCGCGGTGTTTGCCGTGAACGGCGAGAAAGCAGTAAATTTAACGGCTTTGGACTCTGGTGTCGGCACAGATCTGATGGGGTTGATTGCCGATCCTGGTTTGAGCGACTCACTGGCCGATAAAATCTCAGCAGCGGTGCCTGTGCCAGTCTCGACTATCACGCCGGCATTGCCGGTGGCCGCCCCCGGCACCATTGTTTGCATGGGATTGAACTATACCGACCATATCAAAGAAGGTGGATACGACATTCCCGCGTACCCAACGCTATTCATGCGCGGAAAGAACTCAATCATGGCGGCTGGCAAACCCATGGTGCGACCGGCGGCCTCCGAGCATTTCGATTATGAAGCGGAATTGATGCTGATCGTTGGGAAACGCGGTCGCCATATCTCGGAAGAAAAGGCGCTGGATCATGTGTTTGGTTATACCGTTTTCAACGATGGTTCGGTGCGGGACTATCAGCGCAAAACGGTTCAGTGGACACCGGGTAAGAACTTTGACGACACGGGCGCAATTGGCCCCTTCACCGTGACTCAGGATGAGTTGCCCGAAGGCGCTTCGGGCCTCAAGATCGAAAGCCGCGTTGGCGATGAGGTTCTTCAAAGTTCGAATACCGCCAACATGATCTGGGGTGTCCGCCAGGTGATCGCGACAATTTCGGAATTCATGACTCTGGAACCGGGAGATCTGGTTGCATTGGGAACACCGCCGGGCGTGGGCCACGCCAAAAAACCCGACCCTCGCTGGTTGAAGCCAGGCGAAACCGTTGAAGTCGAGATCGAAGGTATCGGCGTCTGTTCCAGCCCGATCGTGGACGAAAAAGACAACAGGTCAAAGGTGGCAGCAGAATGAGCGCACCGACCGGGGCAGAGCTGGAGGCACTTCGCGCCAAGGCGCAGCAAGATCATCGCGAACTGCGCGCGCGCATTCCTCGTCTGTCGGATGACGCAATCGCCTTGATTCTGCGCGAGTCACGGTCGCACTATGCGTGGACAAACAAGCCGGTTTCCGACGAGTTGCTTGAAGAGGTTTACGACATCACGATCAGCGGCGCGACCAGTATGAATACACTGCCTGCGCGGTTCATTTTCGTGAAAAGTGCCGAGGGCAAAGAGCGGCTTGCCAAGTCTTTGAAGCCAAAGAACGTGCCAAAGATGATGGGCGCGCCAGTCACGGCTATAATTGCCCACGACATGGAGTTCTGGAAGGAACTGCCCTTCCTTTTCCCACACGAAGATCGTCGGCCGTTGTTCGAAAATAATCCCGATTACGTGGCCGATACGGCGTTTCGCAATGGTACGCTTCAGGGCGCCTACTTCATGATCGCGGCACGGGCCGTTGGGTTGGACGTTGGTGCCATGTCAGGCTTTTCGAACAAGATTGTCGACGAGGAGTTCTTTGCAGGAACCACCCTCAAATCGAACTTTCTGTGCAATCTAGGTTACGCCGATGAAACGGGTTTGTTTCACAAACTGCCGCGATTTCCGTTCGACAGGGTTTGTTCTTATGCATGAGGAAATGACGCAAGTGGGCGGCCAATCGGCCAAGTACTTTGCCGTCGCAATGCTGCGCAAATCCGTTGGTGTGGAAAGGACTGACTGCCGGGGTTCAAGGCGAACAAATAAAGGGCAACAAGATCAAACTTTCTGGGAGGAGAGATAATGAAAAACTGGACCAAGTGCAGTCTACTGGGTGTTGCCGTGGCAAGCACTATGGCACTGTCAGTCGCAGCGGAAGAGACCATTTCAGCTGTCGTAATTGATGGTTACCCAGACCGGGCCTTGTGGGTTAAAGAATTCACAAACTTCTTTATTCCTGAAGTGGATAAGCGGTTGGCCGAGTCCGGCAATTACAAGATGAACTGGCAGGAGAACTATGGCGGTTCTATTGTAAAACCCAAAGGTGTTCTGGAGGGCGTACAGTTGGGTTTGGGCGACATTGGCATCGTCACAACCATCTTCCATTCGTCCAAGCTGCCCAGCCAGGGGATCTCGGGCTCGACACCATTCGTCGCGTCGGATGCTCGCGCAGTGGCCAAGGCGGTCGACGAGATCGCGCGAGAATACCCGGCGATGCAGAATGAGTTCGCTGCGCAAAATCAGGTCTATCTGGCAACAGGCGTTGTGCTCGACACATATCAGATGTTCTGCTCAGAGCCGGTCGAGAAAGTTGCAGACCTTGAAGGACGCAAGATCGCGGGTGCTGGTTTGAACCTGCGCTATCTCGAGGGTATCAAGGACGCGGCTGGCGTTCGCGGTGGCCTTACAGATTTCTACAACATGGTCCAAACCGGCCTCGTCGATTGCGTAATGATTTGGCCGGAAGCTTCCAAGACGTTCAAAATCGTCGAAGTGGCCCCTTACATGTTGAAGGCAGACCTTGGTGCGGTGAATACAAAAACAGTCACCGTCAATGCCGACTACTGGGCGAGTCTGCCCGATGAGGTCAAAGAAGTACTACAGGCCGTGGCTATTGACTACCGTGACCATGTGGCAGGCATTGCGATGGACCGAGCCGCAGCGTCACGAGATGCCTTTGTAGAAGCTGGCGGATCGATCATTGAAATCTCGGATGAAGACCGCGCCGCGTGGGCAAATGCTATGCCCAATGTTGCGCAGGAATGGGCTGCAACGCTTAACGAAAACGGCGAACAGGGCACAGAGATGCTAGCCGCTTATCTGAGCAAGCTTCAGGGCGCCGGATTCACTGGTGTGCGCGACTGGACGGTCAAATAACCTTTCGGCGACCTGAGAAAGGGGCCTTACATGCTGAAGACTGCTGTTGCTGTCCTGTCGCGGGTCGCCAATTCGCTTGCTATCGCCGCCAACGCATTGGGTACGCTTGTCGTCCTAGCGTTGGTGGTCATTCTGAATGTTGACGTCATTGCGCGGGGCCTGTTTTCGGCCCCACTGCGCGGAACCTACGAGATGGTGCAATTCTCGGTCGTGATGATTGTGTTCCTGCAGCTGGCCGACGTTGTCAGAGTGGATCGATTGACGCGCTCAGATGGGTTTCTGAACCTGCTACACCATCGTCGCCCCGGTCTGACAGCCAACCTGAGGCGCATCATCAACGCCATTTCGGCAATCTTCATGGCCTTGATCGCCTATGTAACCTTCCCAGAATTTCTTCACATGTGGGAAACACAGGACTACTTCGGAGTGCCCGGTCTTTTCACATTGCCTTGGTGGCCGGTCAAACTGGTCATCGCTTGCGGTACTGCGCTTGCCTGCGTGATCTTCCTGCTCAAGGTCGTCACGGCGCAGGACCGCCCGCAACTTATTCGCACCCCAGAGCATGACGAGGCCGCAGAATGACGCCGATTGAGATTGGCCTGATCTCGGTCGTTGCCATAGTCTTTCTGATTTACGCGGGGGTCTATATTCCGATTGCTCTGGGCGTGGTCTCCTTCGTGTCGATCTGGCTGATGCGGGACAACTTCACGCTTGCGCTCAACCTGCTGAAGGTTGCGGTGGGCGACAGCGCGATGGAATACAGTTTCGCGACAATCCCGCTGTTTACCTTTATGGGCCTCATCGTTTCAAAAGCGGGACTAGGGAGGGATATTTACGAGGTCATGACCATGCGATTTCGCAAGGTCAAAGGCGGTATCGGAATGGCGACCGTCGGAGCAAATGCTGTGTTTGCGGCCGTTACCGGGTCGTCCATTGCGTCCGCATCAGTGTTCACCAAGGTCTCGGTCCCGCAGATGATGGCGCAGGCATATAATCCACGTTTTGCGGTTGGGGTTGTGGCCGGGTCGTCGGTTTTGGGGATGATTATTCCACCCTCGGCGATGCTGATCATCTATTCCTTTGTCGCCGAACAGTCCGTAGGGGACATGTTTCTGGCGGGAGTTATACCCGGTATCATGCTGGCAATAGCTTATGTGGGCGCGATCTGGTTGATGGGCCGCTTTACACCTGCATTTGTGGGCGGCCGGGTCGTCGAAGACACCGAATGGATGTCCTGGCGCGAGATCGCATCCAAGACCCTGCCCACATTGTTCATTATCACGGTAGTGCTCGGTGGCATTTACACAGGATGGCTAACCGCTGTCGAGGCGGGTGCCGCTGGGGCACTGGTTGCGCTCGTGATCGCAGTCGTACGCAAGTCCATGACACCAAGAGCGTTCTGGGACGCGTTGCTGGAAACCGGTCATATTACAGCGGCGATCTTGTTCCTGATTACGGCGGCTTCGATCTATAGTCGCATGCTGGGGCTGGCCGGGCTGCCCAATCAGTTGCAGGATTTGCTCGCGGGAAATTCCGCGTCCTTTTGGTCGATCATGCTGCTCTACGTTCTCTTGATGCTTTTTCTGGGAACTTTGCTCGATACAGCGTCCATCATTCTGATCGTCGTCCCGCTGTTCCTGCCCATGGCCGAAGCCCTGGACATGTCGTTGATTTGGTTTGGCATTATCACTGTGGTCGGCGCCGAAATCGGGCTTTTGACCCCGCCTTTGGGCATATCTTGCTTCGTCATCAAATCGACGATCAACGATGACCGAATATCGCTCAAGGATGTGTTCATGGGCGCACTTCCCTTTGCGTTCGTGATGCTGATCGTTCTGTTTATTCTGATCGAGTTCCCGATCCTCAGCCTTGCCCTGATTTAAGGAGGCACAGATGCGCTCTGTCACCAAAGATAATATCACCGACGTGTTCATGGGATACCTGTCCAAGGACACAGATCCGCGGATGCGCGAAATCATGGGGTCACTTGTCAAACACCTTCATGACTTCGCGCGCGAAACCAACCTGACGCATGACGAATGGCGCGCTGGGATTGCGTTTCTCGAGGGCTGTGCCGCTGTGGAAACCGAGGACCGGCACGAGTTTGTGCTGGCGTCGGACGTGCTGGGCCTGTCTTCTTTGGTGGACATGCTGCATTCAAGTCCAGACGCAACAAGTTCGTCGGTGTTGGGCCCGTTTCATGTATCCGGCGCACCTCCGCTGCCCATGGGTGGGGATATGAAACGACACTACGGCGGGTCGGTTCTGCTTGCTGAAGGCATCATTCGGGACACAGCGGGCAATCCCATCGCAGGAGCAGAACTCGACATCTGGCAAACGGCACCCAACGGCCTCTACGCCAGTCAGGATGAAGAACAGGACACCTACTCTTTCCACGGGCTGATGACAGTTGGTGACGATGGCAGATACGCGTTCACCACAGTAAAGCCAGTTGAATACACTGTGCCGTCTGACGGGCCAGTTGGCGATATTCTGCGTGCTTGCGGTCGCCATCCGTGGAGGCCCTCACACCTGCACTTTATCGTCAAAGCCCCCGGCTATCGCTCACTCGTGACCGAGATTTTTCCGGACGACGATCCCTATCTGGATCAGGATACGGTCTTTGGTGTTCGAGACGATCTGGTGATGACGTATGTTGAACGACCAGCTTCGGAATTTCCCGATGACATGGCACTTTCTGGTAGGATCACTGAACCTTACCTGCACGTGAATTTCGACGTCACGCTTGCTCGGGACTGAACGCTATGGAGGATGCTTGAAGTGCTAAAATACATATTCATTGTATATGCAGCGCTAGTCAGCGGAGTGGCCATCGCCGATGAGCGACCGATTTTCGATGCACATATTCACTACAGCCATGATGCCGTGAAACTGGTTCCGCCCGAACAAGTGGCCAAAATCCTGCGGGATGCAGGCGTGCGGAAAGCCCTGGTTTCCAGCTCGGACGATAGCGGAACGCAACTGCTTTTGGCTGCAGCGCCGGACATCGTTGTTCCGGCACTTCGTCCCTATCGTCGTCGCGGTGAGATCAACACCTGGATGCACGACGAAACAGTAATCGATTATCTGGAAGCAAATCTGTCGAAGAACGACTACGAAGCCATCGGCGAGTTTCACGCCTATGGGGACGATATCAAAACGCCGGTTATCCAGCGTATGATCGCACTGGCGAAGGAACGGAACTTAATTCTGCACCATCACGGTGATCGCGACGCGGTTGACCTGATCTTCGAAACCTGGCCGGAGGCTCGGGTACTGTGGGCACATTCTGGCTTTGACGATCCAGGAAAGGTTGTCGACGCTTTGAATGCGTATCCCCGGCTTTGGGCCGATCTGGCGTTCCGTTCCGACATGGTCTCGCGGGGCCGTGTCGATCCGGATTGGCAAGCTGCGTTCGAAGCGCATCCTGATCGGTTTATGGTCGGTACCGATACATTTGCGCCGGAGCGCTGGTATTACGTCGGCCCGCATGCAGAATTTTCACGCGAATGGCTGGATTTGCTTCCAGACCAGATAGCGGACAACATTGCCTATGCCAACGCAGAACGATTGCTGGCAACAAAATGATCCGCTGGCTCGTCTGGTTTCTTGTATCTTCCGGCGCTGCCGTCGCTTGTGAGGCGACCGGGCAACGGATGGGTTCTGAAATTCAGAACGCGCCTGCTGTGCATTTGACTGTCAACGAAATTCCTTTGGCTCAACCGTTTTCAATACTCCTCACTGTGTGCAGCGAAATTACCGTGATTGATATGCGCGTCGATGCAATCATGCCTGCTCACCAACACGGGATGAACTACCTTCCAGTCGTCACTGCAAAAGGCGACGGTGTGTTCCGTGTTGATGATATGCTGTTTCACATGCCGGGAATGTGGGAGCTTCAAGTGGACGTCGAATACAAAGGGCAATCGGTATCCTACACCTTTGACATTGCGCTGAAATGAAGTTGTGGGTGACAGCTGCGCTAGTCTTACTGACGAGTTCGGTGCGTGCAGAAGTCCTATTGTCAGAAGACGAAATCCAACAAACGCTGTCCTTTGGGCCGTGGCCACCATCATTCCAACCTGATCCAAGCAACAGGGTTTCAAACGATCCCCGAGCGATTGCGCTGGGCGCAGCGCTTTTCGACCATCCGGTGTTGTCGATTGATGGTGCATTTGCCTGTGCAAGTTGTCACGACCCCGAGCAGGCACTCACCAACTCCGAGGCACGAACATTCGGTCGCGTGATTTTGGATCGGAATACGCCATCACTGCGAAATCTGGCAGGTCTGCGATGGTACGGGTGGGGCGGAAAGAGCGATAATCTGTGGGCTGCCAGCTTGCATCCGATCATTGAAGAACAAGAGATGGCGCACAGCAAAGAAAGCCTAATGAGAGCCATTTCCGAGAGTACGCACATTGAAGATTTTGAGGTCATTTTTGGCGATGTTCAAAGCCAAGACACAGAGCAGGTCTTGGTAAACATTGCCAAAGCCCTATCAGCTTACCTGGAAACGCTGGTAACCGAGCGGACACAATTTGACGATTTTCGCGACGCGTTGGAGCGCAGCGATCTGGCAGAGGCTGCGAACTACCCCGAAGCTGCCCAGCGAGGGCTTCAGCTCTTCTTGGGGCGCGGGAATTGCGCGTTCTGCCATAATGGCCCGAGATTTTCCAACAACGAATTCCACGACGCGGGCGTGCCATATTTTCTGAGTGAAACCGAAGTCGACGATGGCCGGTTCGGAGGGCTGAACTTCTTGCTCTCCAGCCCTTACACATTGGACGGAGACTGGACTGACGATCCGGAAAAGCAAGGCGCGTGGGCGGTCCGAAATGTACGAAGGAGCCATTCCGATTTTGGAACCTTTCGTACGCCCAGCCTTCGAGGTGTAGCCGAAACCGCCCCCTATATGCATGACGGCAGCCTGGATGATCTGGACGCCGTGGTCCGACACTATAACGAAATTGATATAGAAAGGCTTCACGCCGATGGCGAAGCCATACTCTCTGAACTGAATTTATCCGAGCAGGAGATTGCAGACCTGGTTGAGTTTTTGGAGACTCTGTCCGGCGTTACGCGGCCTTGAGATACTCCAATGCAGCCTGAGTACCGCCTGTAGTGTGCGGCACGCCGCTTTTGGCGAGTCCCATTTCTACGCCTGAGAGTGTGCCCATCAACATCAGGTCGTTGAAATCGCCTAAGTGACCTATTCGGAATACCTTGTCGGCTACTTTGGATAGACCATTTCCGAGTGAGATATCATAGTGCTCCAGCGCCGTCGCACGAAAGGCATCAGCAGAATGTCCCTCAGGCACTTTGACAGCGGTCAGTACGCCTGACTCCTGACCTTGGCGGGCACACAATACCTCAAGTCCCCATGCTTGCACGGCAGCTCGAGTCGCGGCTCCGTGGCGGGCATGACGAGCGAATACGTTCTCCAGCCCCTCCTCGTGCAACATATCGATGGCCTCATTCAATCCATAGATAAGATTGGTGCCAGGGGTATAAGGGAAGAACCCTTTCTGGTTCGGCTCGACCATATCCTGCCAATTCCAATAGCTGCGTGGCATGGTCACAGATTTTGAATGTTCCAGAGCACGATCGCTCACAGCGTTGAAGCTGAGACCCGGCGGTAGCATCATCCCTTTTTGCGAACCGGAGACACAGACATCTACGCCCCATTCGTCGAACCTAAGATCGATTGATGCAAGGCCAGAGATTGAATCAACCAAAAGAAGGGCAGGGTGTTTCGCCGTGTCTATTGCCCTGCGCACTTCCTCAATAGGCGAGACTGACCCGGTAGAAGTTTCATTGTGGACGACGCATACCGCCTTGATCTCGTGCTGACTGTCCGCGCGCAAGCGGTCTTCTATCTGATTGGGGTCCGCACCGCCACGCCAATCCCCTTCAATCAACTCTGGCTGTAACCCAATTTTTTCAGCCAAGTTGCACCACATGAATGCGAAATGTCCCGTTTCGTACATGAGAACATTTCCGCCCGGCGACACTGTATTCACAAGCGCAGCTTCCCACGCGCCTGTACCGGATGAAGGATAGATAAAGACGTTTTGTTCTGTCTTGAAAATTGTTTTCATCCCAGAGAGGGCTTTGTGGCCTACTTCTGCAAAATCTGGCCCCCGGTGATCGATGGTCTGCATGCTTATGGCCTTCAGGATGCGTTCCGGCACGGCACTTGGCCCTGGGATTTGCAAAAAATGTCTGCCCGCCTGGCGCATCTGAACTGATCCTTCCGCTGGCGCCGAAACAGTGGCGCAATTACCTATTGGCAAAAGTTAATTATGAATTCATTATTCAGTCAACGGTGAAGTGAAGCTTCTAATTGGCTAGTTGGGAAGGGAAGGCGAACCCGATGCTTGAGAATGGATCGTTGCATCGCCGACTGATGTCTGACGTCCAAGGCGAGGTGATGGCTGACTCGGCATCACGCGCACGATACTCGACTGACGCTTCGATCTATCAGAGGATGCCGGACGCCGTGGTCATTCCCCGAAACAAAGAGGACGTGCAGGCCGTGATGTCTGTAGCGCGCGACGAAGGATGCTCCGTTCTTCCGCGCGGCGGCGGCACATCGCAATGTGGGCAAACGGTCAATCAAAGCGTTGTCTTAGACAACACCAAGCACTTGAATCGTATTCTTGACGTGGACGTTGAGAACCGTGTCGCGCGTGTTCAGCCCGGCGTTGTTCTGGATCAGTTGAACCAGTCACTAAAGCAATATGGCTTATGGTTTCCCGTAGACCCCTCGACCGCGTCGCGTTGCACGCTTGGAGGAATGGCTGCCAACAACTCTTCTGGTGGAAAATCCCTGCGCTACGGGATCATGCGCGATAACGTCCGTGCAATTAGTGCAATCCTCAGCGATGGTATGGAAGCACGGTTCAGCGCCGATACGACGGCATCTGGCGATTATGCCGATCTTGTTGGGGACATGCGTGCTCTGGGGCGTCGCGAGGCTGCGGAAATTGACGCCCGGTTTCCCAATCTCCAGCGTCGTGTGGGCGGGTATAACATCGATGCGCTTGTCGGCAACGACGTCAACATGTCTCATTTGCTGGTGGGGTCAGAAGGCACTCTGGCCTATTTCGCTGAATTGGAACTGAACCTTGCTCACTTGCCGGGCGAGAAAGTTGTCGGCGTGTGTCATTTCCCGACGTTCCGTGCTGCGATGGAAGCAACACAGCACCTCGTGACGCTCAAGCCGCAGGCGGTAGAATTGATCGACGACACCATGATTGCGTTGGGGAGAGATATCCCATTATTCCGCAGTACGATTGAGGCGTTTGTAGAAGGCAGCCCGGAAGCGTTGTTGTTAGTGGAATTTGCTGAGGGTAGCGCTGACGCCAATGCTGCAAAGCTTGTCGAGCTATCGCAACTGATGGGAGATCTCGGGTTTGATTTCAGTGGGACTGAAAACCGTTGGGGCGGGGTTGTATCAGTTACTGATACCAAACTGCAAAACTCGATCGCCGAATACCGAAAATCCGGGTTGAACGTTATGATGTCGATGAAGGAGGCCGGCAAGCCGATCTCTTTTGTGGAAGATTGCGCCGTCCCGTTGCCTGATCTCGCCGATTATACCGCTGGCCTGACCGAAATTTTTACCCGGCACGGCACAAAAGGGACATGGTACGCGCATGCCTCAGTCGGGTGTCTCCATGTTCGTCCTGTCCTGAACATGCGGCAGGACAAAGACGTCCGGACAATGAGGGCGATTGCCGAAGAGACCTTTGATCTAGTCAAGAGATACAAAGGGTCTCATTCAGGCGAACACGGTGATGGGATCGTGCGATCAGAGTTTCATGAAAAGATGTTCGGCCCTCGTATCGTTTCCGCGTTTGAACAGGTTAAGGCCCGGTTTGACCCTGCCGGGCTAATGAACCCCGGCAAAATCGTGCACGCGCCTGCCATGGATGATCGCCGCCTATTCCGCTACAGCCCGGACTACTCAGTTCCTGAATTCGAAACGGCGCTGGACTGGTCCGCTTGGCCGGGTGCCGGAGGAGGATTTCAGGGTGCCGTCGAGATGTGCAACAACAACGGTGCGTGTCGCAAGCTCAAGGGCGGAGTAATGTGTCCTTCCTTTCGTGCGACGAGAAACGAGCGTGATGCCACACGTGGGCGGGCAAACACGTTGCGTTTTGCCATCAGCGGGCAGTTGCCGGGTGGTTTAACTTCAGACGCAATGCAGGACACGATGGAATACTGCGTGTCTTGCAAGGCTTGTGCGCGTGAATGCCCGACTGGCGTCGATATGGCCCGCATGAAGATCGAAGTACTTTCAGCAAAGCGCAAAAAAGACGGGCTGACATTGGCTGATAAATTAATAGCTTATCTGCCGAGATATGCGCCAAAAGCTGCAAAAGTCGCGTGGTTATTGAATGCTCGGAACAAAATTGGGCCCTTGCGTACGCTGTTGGAGAAACCAACTGGAATTTCGGCGCGACGTGACCTGCCAGTGTGGTCCTCCGACCCGTTCCGGGATGTCGAGGCCCAAGACATAGATCCGCAGGTGCTTCTGTTTGCCGATGTGTTCAACCGATATTTCGAGCCAGACAATCTGCGCGCCGCTGTCCGGGTTCTGCGTGCGCTAGGGCTTCGGGTTGCCATAGCAAGAGATGACCAAACAGGAAGGCCGCTGGATTGCGGGCGCACTCTTTTGGCTGAGGGTTGCGTGGAAGAGGCGCGTCACGAGGCACAGCGTGTGATTGACGCGACGCGAGAAGCAGCTGCACAGGGCATACCGGTAGTCGGTCTCGAACCTTCTTCTATCCTCACATTCCGGGACGAATATTTGGCTCTTTGTCCGGGGCGGGATGCGGAGTTGCTATCCAAGGCCTCTCATACCTTTGAGGAGTTTCTGGCCAAAAAGCCGGATCTGCCTCTCAAATCGGTAGATCGCCCCATTTATGTGCATGGTCATTGCCACCAGAAAGCACACGATGCCGTTACACCGATGCTCAACTTACTTAAGCGTATTCCCGCATCACAGGTTCACATGATCGAAAGCAGTTGTTGTGGTATGGCCGGGGCGTTTGGATACGCGCCCGGTACTATTGATGTCTCGATCAAGATGGCAGAGCTCGACCTGTTTCCAGCTTTAGACGCGGCGCCTGCGGATGCAATTGTTGTGGCGGATGGAACATCATGCCGCCACCAAATCGCCGAAGGTACGCAGCGCCAAGCGATGCACGTCGCGCGCCTGCTGGATATGGTCCTTGAATATTAGGATGTGGATATGAACCTGACGGACAGCATTAATCGCCCGACCCTACATGAAGAGTTGGTCGAACGCTTGCGCAATCTTGTCGTCGAAGACGTTTTGAAGCCGGGTGAGAAAGTGCCCGAGAAACAGCTTTGCGACTCATTGGGTGTTTCCCGGACACCATTGCGAGAGGCCCTAAAGGTTCTTGCATCCGAAGGCTTTGTGGTGCTTCAAGCCAACCGGGGTGCCCGTGTCGCGAGTGTTACGAGGGAAGAATTGGAAAACACGTTTCCAGTGCTCGCAGCGCTTGAGCAACTGGCGGGGGAACTAGCGTGTCAGCAAATGGACGTTGCGGAAATTCAACGGATTGAAAGTAGCCACAAGGATATGCTGAGCGCGTACGAAGCGCGTGATCGACAGGCGTACTTTAAAGCCAATCAAGACATCCATCAGGCACTTATAAAGGGCGCGCGAAACGACATACTGGAAAACCACCACAAGCTTTTGGCCGCGCGGGTCCGCCGTGCACGTTTTTTGGCCAACTTGTCGGACGAGCGTTGGGCACAGGCAATAGACGAACATGTAACCATGATGGAGTTGCTCAAGGCCCGAGATGCAGATGGGCTTGGTAAGGCAATGAAACTTCACATGATGAACAAACTTTCGGCGCTTGTAAAAGCGCTGAAGCCAGAAGTGACGCCTCGCTAAACCCTGGTCAAAAGTGCAGTCCGGCTTCCCTCAGATATGCCGCTAGTCAGTGTTAACATCAGGAAACGGGGGAGGCAGTCCACAGTTCAGGGCGAGATTGTTAAGGTCTCGGCAAAGAGCGGGGTTGAGGCTTACACCGTCTTTGCGACGGGCCTCAGCTGCAGCCGTTTTTCCGTCTCCGGGCAGGCGTACCGGGTCATGACCGGGCAGGGGGGTGGATGCGCGCATTTCAGAGAAGACGCGGGCTGCATTCGAAGCAAAGTCTTTTTCCATTCCAAAGGCCGCCGGATCAAGCGCCATTACGAATTGCCCTGTGTTTGTGGGTGAGGTTGTGTCTGATGTGAAGTTGACTACGTCAGAGCCGAAGGCAGCGCCGTTCAAGACTCCGGCCATCAACCCTATGGCCACGGAAAGGCCGAAACCCTTCGGACCTCCGATCGGCAAAAGAAACCCTTCTGATTTGCGGGCAGGGTCCGTTAACGGATTGCCATCACGCCCAACCATCCAACCTTCGGGCATAGGTTCGCCTTGCTGCAACAGGGTCTTGATCTTACCCATCGCGGCAACTGTCGTCGCCATATCAAACACAAACGGGTCGGGGCCATCGGCAGGTGCAGAGAAAGCGATAGGATTGGTGCCAAGAAGCAAGTCGCTTCCGCCATAGGGCGGAACGTGGTTAGCACTGCCCACCGCTGCGGCCATGCCAAGCATTCCAGCTTCGGCTTGTGGGCGCACATAAAGTGCCAAAGGTCCAGCATGATTGCCGCGCCGAACACCGACCCATCCGATACCTGCCTCTTTCGCCTTTTCTATCGCAAGATCTCGCGCCGCCGACATAGCCAAATGCCCAAGGCCGTCATCGCCGTCAATCAACGCGGTCGCGACAGACTGATGTATGACGGTAACGTTTGGTTTGGCGTTGCACCCGCCTCCGGCCAATCGGGCAAGATACTGGCGCAAGCGAAAGACTCCATGGGTGCCATATCCGAATATGTCGGCCTCAACCATCGTCGAGGCCACCTGATCTGCATCCGCTTTTGGAACACCTCGAGTTTCGAGCGCGCTCGCCACAAATTCACGCAAGGTCTGGCAGTTTATTTTCACTGGCTCAGAAGTCATCTCTGCCAACCTGCTCTTTGTGCCAGAACACCAGTTTTCGCTGTGTCCAAACCACCGTCGCAAATACAGCGAGACCAACGAGACTTAGGTACAGGATCAAGGAGAACACGCGCGGAGTATTGAGCTGCGATGCCGCAACACGGATCAACTCACCAAATCCCTTACCGCCCCCCAGGAACTCTCCTGTGATCGCGCCTGCCATAACACCAACTGCTCCGATTTTGAGGCCGGTGAATATCTGCGGCAGACCGGTTGGCAGCTTCATCTTGATCAATGTCTGCATCCGGCTGGCGCCCATCGTCTTGAACAACATGCGCGCGTTTTCGTCGGCGGCGTGAAGTCCGGCCGCAGTCCCAACCACGATTGGAAACGTCGCGATAAAGGCCGCAAGTGCCACCTTGGATTCAATGCCGAAACCCAACCAAGCCACAAAAAGAGGAGCGAACGCGACTTTCGGCATCGTATCGATAGAAACCAAATAGGGCATTACTGCCTTCTCGCCAAAGGCTGTTTCGCCAACCAAAACACCCAGCGAAAATCCGATCGCGATTGCCAGCGCAAAACCATAGATTACCTCTTTGATGGTAATCCACAGTGCCCCAAGCATGTAGCCGCCGGTCAAAAGGTTTTGCCCCACGAAGATCATATCTTTGAGGGTCTCCATCGGCGTCGGTAGAATGATCGGAGAGACCAGCCTAAGGCTGGTCACAATTTGCCAAGTTCCGACAAAAACCACGAAGACAAAGGTCATCGCCAGCCAGCGAGGAACCGAGTCGATAAAGTGAACCTTCTGCTCCCATACAGTGTCTTCTGAGGGGGCAGCGTCTTTTACGGAAGGTGAGTAATTCTGAACTTCGCTCACATTTCTTCTCCCTTATCAAGGAGGCTGCGAATGTAGTCAACGATAGCGCCGAATTTGGGTGTCGTCATCATGTCGAGTGTTCGTGGGCGTGGCAGGTCGACCTCAACGATTTCAGCAATCCTGCCTGGGCGCGGTTTCAAGACGACGATTTCGTCAGACAAAATAACAGCTTCCTGAATTGAGTGCGTCACAAGAAAAGCAGTCGCATCCTGTTCCCTGCAAATCCGCTGCAATTCCATGTTCATCATGTCGCGTGACAACTCGTCGAGCGCGCTGAACGGTTCGTCCATCAATAGCACGGCTGGTTCCGTGATCAGCATTCGGCAGATCGAAGCGCGTTGTGCCATACCGCCTGACAATTCGTTCGGATATACGTTTTCGAACCCTTGCAAACCTACGATGTCCAAAAGTTCATGCGCCTTGGCCATAGCTTGCTTGGCCGCCGCTTTTCCATCGCGGATCTCAATTGGCAAGACGATGTTTTCCACCGCTGTTTTCCAGGGGAAAAGCGTCGCTTGCTGAAACATCATACCGATGTCCCGGCGGGTCCCAGTGACTGGTTGCCCCTGAAGGATTACACGCCCTTTGGTGGGCGGGATCAGACCCGCCATGATCTTTAGTAGAGTTGACTTGCCGCACCCGCTGGACCCGATGACAGATGTGAAGCTTCCTTTCCGAAGCGTCAGATTGATGTCCTCGAGAGCGACAACAAGATTGCGTGCATAGGTCTTGCTTACATGGGTCAACTCATAGACCGGCGTGCCCAAAGGCGCGCCGGAAAACTCATGTGTGACTACAGCGTTCATTTGCTGACAGCCGCGTTGCCAATGGCAGCAAACTCGTTGGTCCAAGCAGCGCTCAGGTCATCCAGCGGCCCTGGGATTTCGCCCCCTGCAACAAGTGCGTCTTGCCATTCCTGCCAAACTTCGGCGGGGTACCATCCCAGGCCATTGCTCGGATCCGCCGCGATAGTTTTCGAGCGTACGGCATCGAACAGTGCTGACTGGAACTCCTTGTCCTCGCCTTCCTGCGGGTTGCCATCCGCCAAATGCTTCAAAACAGCTTCACGGTTGGCATCATCCAGTGCAAATGCATGACCACGTGCGAACGCGCGGCTCCAAGCTTCGACCAATTCACGGTCGTTGGCGATTGTGTCAGCCATTGTGGCGATGCCGTTACCGAAGAAACGCCCGAACTCCGCAGGCGTGATGTCACGCACCGCCATTCCGCGCTGGTTCAGAATTGCCGTATCAGCCGTCGAAGCAGAGTAAGCGTCGATTTCGCCGTTTAGGAAAGCCGCGGTCGCCGGGCCACCGTCGCCGACGGTAAGGAAGGTAAAGTCTTCACCCTCTTTCATGCCTGCTCCGGTCATCACGTTACGTGCAAAGCCGACTTCTGCGCCATCGGCCGTACCTGTTCCGATAACTTTACCTCGAAGCTCTTCAACACTTTGGATGTCAGAGTCTTCTGGCACGGCTATGCCAAAGTTGCTGCGTGCCGCAACGTTGTAGATGTGTACGGCATCTACATCCCGCGACCGTGCGGCAATTAAGGGGCCAGGACCGGGGCGACCGAAGTGAGCCTGTCCGGCGGACAATGCTTGAAGCACGGCTCCTGAGCCGTTGATCGCCTCGACGGTCACATCCAACCCTTCATCAGCGAAATAACCTTCGCCGATGGCGACAAAAACCGGAAATGAATTGATTGCCGAAGGGCTTGGCTGCACGAAGGTAATTTTACGCAAGTCCTGCGCAAAGCCCTGTGTTCCTAGTGCTCCTGCTACCGGAACCGCCGAAAGCAAGGACGCTGTGAAAGTCCTTCTGTTCATCATTTTAGTCTTCCTCCCTTGCATGGTTGGCAACCCGCAGATTCAGCTATGCAGGAGCCACTTAAACGACGCGCACGGTATTCCTGAGCGTGCCGATTTCTGAAATTTCACAAACCACAGTGTCCCCGTCTTTCAGGAACTGTGGTGGGTCCATGGCGTATCCGACACCAGACGGTGTGCCGGTCGCGATTACGTCGCCAGGTTCCAGGGTCATACCTTCTGAAAGGGATGCGATCAGCGTTGGAATGTCGAAAATCATGTCCGACGTCGATCCGTTTTGGCGCTGTTCGCCGTTGACTGTTAATCCGATTGATAGAGCGTGCGGATCACTGATTGTATCAGCGGTCACTATGAAGGGGCCCAATGGGCAAGACCCATCTAAACCTTTGCCTTTGAAATACTGCCCACCATGTCGGCGTTGAATGTCGCGTGCGGTGATGTCATTGAGGATCGTATAGCCGTATACATGGTCGTATGCGTCAGCCTTGGCTATGTTTCGCCCCGGTTTTCCAATCACAACTGCCAGTTCAACTTCATAGTCAATGGCATGTGAGACCGAGGGGAATATCAGAATGTCTGCCTCTGGCGCCACAATCGATGTCGGCGGTTTTGTGAAGAAGACCGGATGCTCTGTTACGCCAATTTTTTGGTTTTGGGCACGTTCGCCCTCGGCGATGTGTTCAGCATAATTGCGCCCGACACAGAAAACGTTCTTACGCGGGGAAGGAATTGGTGCCAGAAACGGCGCGTCATCCGGGACCAGTGCGTCGTTTAGATTACCCGTTTCGGCCGATGAAACGAGGGTTTTCAAAACGCCGAGCGTTTCTTTTCCGCCTGCGATCAGATGCTGCATTGAACCTGCGTCCAGCGCTTCGCCAAGCACTTGCGCTGCGCGCAAAACGTCCAACTTGCCGCCATCGTTTAGTATTGCCACGCAAACGGCGTGGCCCTCTACGGAAACAGTTGCTAACCGCACTCGGCACTCCTCCCTCGTGCTTGTGTCAAGACGTGGTCACGGATCCTGTCCGGCGACTCGTTTCTTGCTTTCCTCTTGCCCTTGAGTTTTTTCCGACTTGGCGTTTCAATCAATCAACCAATCGCCAAATTGGGTGGAGATATGAGTGCACCAACCGAACTCGCGCACCGTGTACGCGACCTGATTAACAATGCCGGATACAGGCATAACGACAGGCTCCCACCTGAACGTGAGCTGTGTTCAAAACTTGGGACCACTCGCAATCAGTTGCGAAGAGCGTTGGCAGAGCTTGAGGCCCAGGGGCTGATCTGGCGTCATGTGGGGCGGGGAACATTTGTTGGTTCCAGGCCGGTTCTCAACCTCACCGATGTAACTTATTTGGGCAACCAAATTAAACCTGAGCAGGTTGTATCTGTTAGATTTACTATCGAGCCGCAGCTTAGCGGCCTCGCAGCGCTCCATTCCACACGTTCCGATCGTGAGCAAATGAGGCTATGCGCGGACAAATGTCGTACCGCAGAGGATTGGCGCACGTACGAAGCTTGGGACAATAATTTGCATTACGCTATAGCCCGCTCCACTCGTAACCAGCTCTTTTTATACTTCTTTGAGACTTTGAATTCGGTTCGAAGATCGATTGTTTGGGGGCAGCCACGCGAAACTTTAAAGCCCGCAGAAAACTATTCCAGCTTTAGCGAACATGATGTGATCGTGTCTGCCATAGCAAAGGGCGACTGTGAGCTTGCGGCCAGTGCCATGGTGGATCACCTGAAATCGGTTTATTCGCGGGTGCTGCCTACGAGCATCCAGTCCGACAGCTGAAGTAGCGCTGGCGCCCAACCAATTCGGGAAATGGTCGGGGCAGATTGTAGCCGTTGGTCTTGCAAAACAGCCTGAATTTTGGCGATGACTTGGTAAGCCGCCGCGCCCGTTTGAATGTGGCGTGGCATCGATCGGAAGGTATCTGACCGTTCGGAAATCCGATCTTTGGCAGTCAAGCGTTCAGGAGGAAAGCGATGTCCGATCATGTAATTCCCGCGCCGCAGGTGCATGTCATACCCGTATCGGGGGGCGGCACGTTCCCGGTCCGGCGTGTCTACTGCATTGGGCGAAACTACGCGGCGCATGCAATTGAAATGGGCCATGACCCGAACCGGGAACCTCCATTTTTCTTTCAAAAGAACCCAAACAATTTGGACCCTTCAGGGGAATTCCCGTACCCTCCGCACAGTTCCGACGTGCACCACGAAGCAGAAATGCTTGTTGCGCTCAAGTCCGGCGGCACGAATATCTCGGTGGACGATGCATTGGATCATGTCTTTGGGTACGGCCTTTCGCTTGATATGACCCGTCGCGACCTGCAAGGGCAGATGAAAAAGATGGGCCGCCCGTGGGAAATTGGGAAAGCGTTTGAGCGCTCGGCGCCATGCGGACCAATTCACAAGGCATCAGAGGTCGGGCATCTCGACAGAGGTCCGATTACTCTGACGGTGAATGGTGAAGTTCGGCAAGAAGGCGACTTGAACCAAATGATTTGGAAAGTCCCCGAGATGATCTCGTATCTGAGCGACTACTTCGAGCTTGCGGCCGGGGACGTTATCCTTTCAGGGACACCTTCTGGTGTTGGTCCCGTCAACCGAGGGGATGTTATGGTCTTGGCCGTCGACAAGCTGGGCAGCCTGAACGTACGCGTGACTTAGAACCTGCTGCGACGACCTAACATTGCGAAAGAAACCGATGCTTGTGTAAACGGATAACAGATGCCCCATTTAGTCGCTGAATTGATTGCACACCATGCAGACACGGCAAATGCCATTGGCGCCCCTGGCCAGCCTTGGTTAAGCTACCTTGGTTTGCGCGAGCATTGCGCGAAGGTCAAAGAGGATCTGCATCAGATCGGAATAGGGCGCGGCGACAGGGTGGCAATTGTGTTGCCTAACGGACCAGAGATGGCGACGGCATTCATATCCGTCGCCCAAGTGGCGACGACGGCGCCTTTAAACCCTTCTTATACTTTCGAAGAATATGTATTCTATCTCAAAGACTTGAAAGCCAAGGCTCTTGTAGTAAGCGAAAACGAAAGTGGCCCAGCCGTGCAAGCGGCGACTGAACTGGGTGTGGCCGTCTTGCGGATTTCTAGCGATAGTTCTCGTCCAGCTGGACAGTTTTCCGTTTTGGCCTGTGACCCAATTGGAGTGGCTGATACATCAGCGCCGGGTGAAGATGACGTCGCCCTGATACTCCATACATCAGGAACAACGTCGCGCCCCAAGATCGTTCCTTTGACGCAGGCCAATATCTACTCGTCGGCACGGAACGTGGCTTCGTCTTTGAAGCTGACAATCGATGATCGTTGTCTAAGCATCATGCCGCTGTTCCATATCCATGGGTTGATCGCAGCAGTCGCGGCTTCTTTAGGCGCCGGATCGCAAATTAGCTGCGCCCCTGGGTTCAACGCTCTTAGCTTTTTTTCACAGGTCGCTGAGGTTGATCCGACATGGTACACGGCGGTTCCGACAATGCACCAAGCTATTCTCGCCCGAGCCGCCCGAAACCAATCAGTCATTGAGCAATCGCGCTTGCGTTTCTTGCGGTCGTCTTCCGCGTCGTTGCCCGCGCCGGTCATGGAAGAGTTGGTGGCGACATTCAATGCGCCTGTCATCGAGGCCTACGGTATGACTGAGGCCACGCATCAAATGTGTTGCAACCCGCTTCCTCCACAAAAGCAAAAGCCCGGATACGTCGGAGTAGCAGCGGGCCCTGAAGTCAGAATTGCAGACGAAACGGAAAATGTATTGATCGCTTCGCGGGATGTCGGAGAAATCGTTATCAGCGGTCCGAACGTGACCCCTGGGTATGAGAGCAACCCGCAGGCAAATGCAGACAATTTCTTTGAAGCGGATGGAAAACTCTGGTTTCGCACCGGTGATCAAGGGTCGTTCGACGAAGAGGATTATCTGCTACTGACTGGACGCCTTAAGGAGCTTATCAATCGCGGTGGAGAAAAAATCAGTCCACTTGAAGTTGACGCCGTGCTTCTAAACCATCCGGACGTTGCTCAGGCAGTTTGTTTTGCCGTTCCCCACGAGAAACTGGGCGAAGACATAGCGGCGGCGGTGGTGCTCTCAGAAGGAGCGACGATTGCAGGTCAGGACGTCCGGGATTTTGTTGGCGCACGGCTCGCAAAATTCAAGGTGCCGACTTCAGTGGTTATTCTCGGAGAGATACCAAAAGGTGCGACTGGTAAGATACAAAGGATTGGGCTGGCCGCTAAATTGGGACTGGCAAAGGCTTAGACACATGAAAGTTTGCATCTTTGGTGCCGGAGCTATCGGAGGTTACGTTGCTGCGAAGCTCGCGCAGACTGACGTGGACGTCAGTGTCGTTGCACGTGGCCCACATCTGGCTGCAATGCAAGAAAAAGGGCTGACTCTCCATGAGGATGGGCAGGACCCGATCAACGTGCCAATACGCGCCTCGGACAATGCCGCCGATCTCGGCCCCCAAGACTATGTCTTTGTGACACTGAAAGCGCATTCCGTTCCAGCAGTTGTGGACTCGATCCAGCCACTGATTGGGGATGAAACGACAATAGTGAGCGGAGTGAACGGGGTACCCTGGTGGTATTTCCACAAGCTGGGCGGTCCCTTCGAGGGGACGAGATTGTCATCTGTAGACCCGGGAGACGCGCAATGGAACGGTTTCGGACCGGATCGTGTGCTTGGCTGTGTTGTTTATCCGGCCGCGGAAGTCATTGCTCCGGGATCGATCAAGCATGTCGAAGGCAATCGTTTTTCTTTGGGTGAGCCCGATGGCACTAAATCAGACCGTGCCTCCAATCTTTCGGCTGCATTGTCCACCGCCGGGTTACGCGCGCCCGTAAGACCAAGAATACGGGACGAAATTTGGCTGAAGCTATGGGGCAACTTGTCGTTCAACCCGATTTCCGCACTTACCCACTCAACACTTGATGTCTTGTGTACTGATGAAGGTTCACGCTCCGTGGCACGTGGAATGATGCTAGAGGCTCAGGAAATCGGTGAAAAACTGGGGGTTAGGTTCCCGATTGATGTCGAAAAGCGCATTGACGGAGGAGCGGCTGTCGGAGCACACAAGACCTCGATGTGGCAGGATTTGGAGCTGAACCGACCTATGGAAATTGATGCCTTGGTCACTTCAGTACAGGAATTGGGGCAACTGACCGGGATCGCAACACCCACAATCGACACTGTTGCATCACTGATAAAACTGAGGGCAAAGGTCGCGGGTCTTTACTAAGATTCTGCTGGCGATCATCTGAAGAGATCAGTTCTGGGCGGGCGGGGAGCTGAATAGCGATCCGGCGCTACAAAACGCAGATCTTTCAAGCGTCTTGTCAGAAGAACTTTGCTTGGGCGGGGCAGGAGTTTTGCTTGCTTTTGCCTATGCCTAGACCTGCCTCTTTCAAATTCTTAAAACCAATCTCGAGATCATCCACCTTTCGGTGATGCTGTACATCCGTTTTGTCCGCATTGTGTGAGTTCAGCCAGCCGATGAATTTGCGCTTGCAGCGAATGGCAGGTTCGGCGGGCCGCGTCACAGCACCAGTTGCCGACGGTCAATGGCCGGTTAGGGCCATTGGAACTTCCGGATGAATACAAGGTTGGAAAAAACGCACCGGTTTCAGTAGCAATCAGTGATCGTTAAAACCGAAATGATTTGAGTTTTTGTAATGAAATCAATGTGCGGTTTCTACGAACGCGACGCGAACGTACTTCCATCAAGACATAGACAAAGAACAAGAAAAAGAAATTGATAAAGAGCACCCCATCCGCTTGTGTTACGCAAATCACGGTCGCTGTGTTTGCTGCACAATGCCGAAAAACGAAGGCGCGGGTTAGCGAACCTGACGATGGTCGGGGCAGATCTATCGCTGACGCACGAAGGACGCTTAATCAGAAAGCGGCAACCAGATTGTTTTGCCGGTCCTTCTGTCTCGCCCAGCTTCGCGTTCCTTTTGTCCGTCGCGGATCCGGGTGCGGGGATTTTCAATCGGGTCTAGGCTGTTCAGATAGGGTGTCAGGCAATAGAAATCTTGCGGAAGCTTACGCGATGGTTTCCAGGTGATCATCGCCCACATCCGCTTCAACATTTTAGCATCTGAACGTTTGTATTAGCTGGGTTTTTCACCTGAATAGCATTGCATGGATTGGGTTGTAGCGACCAGCGATTTCTCTGGGAATTGGGTATTCACCGAAAAACCTCATCACCTTATTGTGACCTTTAGTTGTAATGTGCCAGCTGCCTACTTTTTTGCTGCAGCCAACGCTCCTTATGCCCGCAACCCGACCCCTTTGTTGTGCAACTCGATCACTGTAGCGACTCAAGTGATTAATCGGTGTGGGAGAAATTGTAGCGGTTAAAGTGAAGCTCTGATTTTGGATGCTCAATATAGCACCACCTACATTTTTTCAGAATGCTTAGGTTTCGGACGAAAGTGAGAATTAAAGAAAAGTCCTTTAGCTTGAGGTATCGAACCCCGAGAATCAGCTTACTTTTCTGTCAGTTAAGGCCTGCCAATTCTGAGGTGGAAGTGTCGCAAGGCTTCGAGAAAACCAATTTCGTATACCACAGTTGGCACTCGCGCCGATTTTTCGGATAGCAAACAAGGAAGTTGAGAATGGTATTTTCAAAAGGTGGGCCAAGGAGTGGGCTTTAAATAGAATCAAAAACACAACGCATTGATAATTAGATGAATTTTTTGGGGATATGGTGCTGCTGGAGAGAATTGAACTCTCGACCTCTCCCTTACCAAGGGAGTGCTCTACCTCTGAGCTACAGCAGCGCTGTGGGCGGGTGATTAGACTCAAACGAAACGGTGCGCAAGGGTGTCTGGACGGTTTTTTTCGCCTCCTGTAGAGAAAGACTATGGCAGATAGAAATACACCTAAAAAACACGGTAAACCCGGTGACGCACGCGAGGAACGGCTGAAGGCCGCGCTTAAGGCTAATATGGCGCGGCGCAAGGCGCAGGCCAAGGCGCGTGCGACATCTGGGGACAAGGCCGGCAATGACGAGGGATAAGAGCAGATGGATTCGATTCTGGTGACGGGCAACGGGCCGCTGAACGGTCAGATACCGATTGCGGGGGCCAAGAATGCCTGCCTGACCCTGATGCCCGCCACGTTGTTAAGCGATGAACCGCTGACGCTGACAAATGCGCCGCGCCTGAGCGACATCAAGACCATGACCGCACTGTTGCAATCGCTGGGCGCCGAGGTGTCGGCGCTGCAGGACGGGCAGGTGCTGGCAATGTCCAGTCATGACCTGACGAACCATACGGCCGATTATGAGATCGTGCGCAAGATGCGGGCCTCGAACCTGGTGCTGGGCCCGCTGCTTGCGCGGTTTGGTGAGGCTGTGGTCTCGCTTCCCGGCGGTTGCGCGATCGGTGCGCGACCAATGGACCTGCACGTCGAAGGGCTTGAGGCGCTGGGCGCCGAGATCGAGTTGAAAGACGGTTATCTACATGCCAAGGCTTCAGGTGGGCTGAAGGGCGCTGTGCATGAGATGCGTTTTGCATCCGTCGGTGCGACCGAAAACATTGTGATGGCAGCGACATTGGCCAAGGGCACCACGGTTCTGAAAAACGCAGCGCGCGAACCCGAGATTGTCGATCTGGTGGAATGCCTGCGCAAGATGGGCGCGCAGATCGCCGGTGAGGGCACGTCGACCATCGAAATTCAGGGCGTCGACCGTTTGCACGGCGCGACCCATCAGGTTGTGACCGACCGGATTGAACTGGGCACCTATATGCTGGCTCCGGCCATGTGCGGAGGTGAGGTCGAATTGCTGGGTGGCCGTATGTCTCTGGTCGAAAGCTTCGCGGCGAAACTGGATGCCGCAGGTGTGAATGTCACCGAAACCGATAAGGGTCTGAAAGTCGCGCGCAAGAACGGTCGCGTCAGCGCAGTTGATGTGGTCACCGAACCATTCCCGGGTTTTCCGACGGACCTGCAGGCGCAGATGATGGCGTTGATGTGTACGGCCGAGGGAACGTCTGTTCTTGAGGAACGCATTTTTGAGAACCGGTTCATGCACGCACCCGAACTGGTGCGTATGGGGGCCGACATCGAAGTGCATGGCGGCACGGCCACCGTGACAGGGGTCGAGCGGTTAAAGGGCGCGCCCGTCATGGCGACGGATTTGCGTGCGTCGGTATCGCTGATTTTGGCGGGATTGGCGGCAGAAGGTGAAACGACGGTCAGCCGGGTCTATCATCTGGATCGCGGATATGAACATGTGGTGCGCAAGCTCGAAGGCGTGGGTGCCAAGATTGAACGGATCAAGAACCAATGACTGATGCAAGTTTCCACGACGGTCGCGAGGCCCCTCTGAACCTGGGCGCGCAGGACCCTGACGACCTACGGGTGATCTCGACACTCACTCAGGACGCGGTGTTTCCGATCACCGAGATGACGTGGCGCCCGTCGCAACGTCGTTTTGGCCTGCTGCTCAATCGTTTTCGGTGGGAAGACAAGGAGGCTGCTGCCCTTCGCGATCGGCCATTCGAGCGTGTGCAGTCGGTGTTGGTCTTTGACTCGGTCCTTTCGGTTGCCAGCCAGGGTATCGACCGCAGCGACAAGGACATGGTCATGTCCCTGTTGTCGGTCGATTTCGAGGCCGCAGAGGATGGTGCAGGTCAGGTCTTGCTAACCTTGGCCGGAGATGGCGCAATTCGCCTGACGGTCGAGGCGCTGGACGCCACCCTGAAGGACGTCACCCGACCGTATCAGGCTCCATCCGGGCAGGCCCCGCACCATCCGGAATAAGCGCGGCATAGCGCAGGCGTTCTCTGGGCCATCCACGGGTCTGGAGCTGCGTCGCGCGACCGTGTTTGACGTGTTTCAGATTAGCCGGGTTCTGACCCGGTCGATCACCTATCTTTGCGCTGGTGACCACCATAAAGACGCCGCTCTGCTGGCGGCGTGGACGGGTAGCAAGGATCCTCAGACCATAAGGCGATGGATACAGTCGGGGGCGACCTTATGGCTGGCCGAGGTAGATGGCGTCGTCGCTGGTGTCGGTGGGGTGCGCCACGGGGCGGAACTCTCGCTGCTTTACGTCGACCCCGCCTATGTGCGGCGCGGGATCGGGTTGGCATTGCTGGTCCGATTGGAGCATGAGTTAGCCGGGCAGGGATGCACGACGGCGCATCTGAATGCCACGACAACTGCCCGCGCGTTCTATCGTCGCTATGGGTGGTTAGATGTAGGCGCGCCGACAAACTGGCTTGGTATGCCGCATTATCCGATGCGCAAATCGCTGCACCCTGCTGCTGAAGGGTTGAGGCCAGCCCATCCGGGCGATATGTCCCGGTGAAACGCCCCGGAGAGCACAATATGCCCGTCTTTCTAGATACGACCTCGCGCGAATTCGAACCAGCGTTCAAGGCGCTGTTGTCCGCCAAGCGCGAGGATAGCCCCGACGTTGACGCCGTTGTGGCACAGATTATTGAAGATGTGCGCACCCGTGGTGACGCGGCAGTCATAGAACTGACCGCAAAATTTGACCGACTTGGCCTGACGCCTGACACATTGGCTTTTTCAGCGGCTGAAATCTCCGAAGCCGTGGCACAGGTCACGCCCGATGATCGCGCCGCCTTGGAATTGGCCGCGAGCCGAATTCGGGCATATCATGAACGGCAGATGCCGTCTGATGATCAATGGGTTGATGAAACCGGTGCGACATTGGGCTGGCGCTGGTCTTCCGTATCGGCGGCTGGCTTGTATGTGCCGGGTGGTTTGGCCTCGTACCCGTCCTCTGTGTTGATGAATGCCATTCCGGCAAAGGTGGCAGGAGTTGAGCGGCTGGCGATTGCCGTGCCGACGCCGGACGGTCAAGTGAACCCGCTGGTTTTGCTGGCGGCGCAACTTTCGGGTGTGGATGAGATTTACCGCATCGGCGGAGCACAGGCGATCGCGGCGTTGGCCTATGGCACGGGCACGATTGCTCCGGTCGACAAGATTACCGGACCGGGCAACGCCTTTGTCGCCGCCGCAAAGCGTCGTGTCTTCGGCAAGGTCGGCATCGACATGATCGCTGGGCCCTCTGAGATTTTGGTGATTGCCGACAAGGATAACGACCCGGATTGGATTGCACTGGACTTGCTGAGTCAGGCCGAGCACGACGAAAGCGCGCAGTCGATCCTGATCACGAACGATGCTTCGTTTGGGCAGGACGTAGCAAAGGCCGTGGCGAAACGGCTTGAAACGCTGCAGCGGAGCGCGATCGCCGGTGCCAGTTGGCGTGATTTCGGGGCGATTATAACAGTGCGCGATCTGGATGAGGCGGCGGAGTTGTCCAACCGAATCGCACCCGAGCATCTAGAGCTGTGCGTGTCTGATCCAGTCGCGCTTAGTGAAAAAACGGTCCATGCAGGTGCTATCTTTCTTGGGCAATACACCCCCGAAGCGATCGGAGATTATGTCGGCGGCCCCAACCACGTGCTGCCCACGGCGCGGTCAGCGCGCTTTTCGTCGGGCCTTAGCGTTATGGAATTCCTCAAGCGGACCACCCTTAGCCAGATGACGCCTGAGGCATTGCGCGAAATTGGCCCCGCGGCCGAGCAACTGGCCCAGTCAGAAAGCCTTGAGGCACATGGTCTGTCCGTCACGGCACGGCTCAAACGGCTGAACGAGTGAAAGCTTGGCGGCCCAAAGTTGGAACCCGACACGCATCTGACCCACTGGCATCCCGGTATGTTCGCCGACCCATTGCTACAAAAGAGCAAATTGACCCAGCGGAGCCGTCGATTTGATCCATTCCCGCGTTGTCCAATTATTTCTGTTGCGATAAGCCTGATCCGACCTGAACGGACTGCACACACATGACCCGCATTTCGCATATCGAACTGGATGACCGCAATCTGCCTCCGCCGACCCCTGAGATCGAGCAGGAGCGCAAGGTCGCGATCTATGATCTGTTGGAAGACAACTCGTTTGTCCTGCCCAAACGCGGGGACAGAGTGGTGCCAGACGGTCCCTACCATGTGCAGTTGTCGATCCGCGACAAACGGCTGGTGTTCGACATCGCGACCGAGGCCGAGGAGAAAGCGGCCGAATTCCATCTTTCGCTGGGGCCGTTCAAGCAGGTGGTGAAGGATTACTTCCAGATTTGCGAAAGTTATTTTGATGCGGTGAAGTCTCTGCCGCCCAGCCAAATCGAAACCATCGACATGGCCCGGCGCGGCATCCATAACGAGGGCAGCCGGGTCCTGCAGGAGCGGCTGGAAGGTAAAGCCGAAGTCGATACCGACACCGCCCGCCGCTTGTTCACGCTGATCTGCGTGCTGCATTTCGGGGGGTGACGGGTGACGCCTCTGCCGCAGTCCATCCTGTTCTGTTGCGACCATAATTCGGTTCGGTCACCCATGGCCGAAGGTATCATGAAAAAATTCTATGGCACCGGCACATATGTCCAGTCCGCCGGTGTTCACAATGACTTGGAAATCGACGGGTTCTGCATTGCAGTGTGCCAGGAAATCGGTGTTGAACTGTCCCGCCATCGTTCACGCTCGTTTGATGAGATGCAGGAATGGGGCGACGACCTCAGCTCGTTTGACCTGATCGTCGCGCTGTCGCCCGCCAGCCAACGCCGGGCGCTGGACTTAACCCGGATTTTTCATCTGGATGTCGATTATTGGCCAATAATGGACCCTACTGGACTGGGCGAGAACCGCGAAGAAAAGCTACATCACTACCGACAGACCCGCGATCAGATCATCAAGCATCTGAAAGACCGCTGGGGCGAGCCTACGGAGTGATCATGAACGAGACCGTCAAAACCTATTTCGACGCCTTCAACGCAGGTGATGTGGAGGGCATGTTGGCGTGCCTGTCCGACGATGTGGCCCACCATGTGAACGAAGGTCAAATACGGGTTGGCAAAGAACAGTTCGCAGCCTTTTGCGCCCATATGAATCGCTGCTACCGCGAGAACCTGACCGACATCGTGGTGTTCGACGCCGAAGGCGGCACCCGCGCGGCGGCCGAATTCACCGTGAACGGCACCTATCTGGAAACTGATGAAGGCTTGCCCGAAGCGCATGGACAGACCTATCGCCTTCCTGCGGGCTCGTTCTTTGACCTAAAGAACGGAAAAATTACCCGCGTTACGACCTTCTACAACCTCGCTGACTGGACCAAACAGGTCTCGAATGGCTGAGGTTACAGCCGTCCGCCCCCTAACCGGAGCGGCGTTGGAGGCCGCTCTGGACGATGTCGCGCGCTTGCGGATCGAAGTGTTTCGGGCGTGGCCGTACCTTTATGACGGCGATCTGGATTACGAACGGAAATACCTGCAATCCTACCGTGATAGCGACAAGTCCATCGTTGTAGGTGCCTTTGATAGTAATCGGCTGATCGGCGCATCCACCGGTGCCCCTCTGACTGATCATTCCGACGATTTCGCAGCGGCTTTTGAGGGCGCAGGTCTGGACCTGTCGCAAATCTTCTACTGTGCGGAATCCGTTTTGCTGTCGGACTATCGGGGGCAGGGTGTTGGCCACAAGTTCTTCGATCTACGCGAGGCGAATGCCCGTGAACTGGGATTCAAGAAATGTGCCTTCTGCGCGGTGCAACGCCCGGTGGATCATCCGATGCGGCCCGATAATTACCGCCCGCTGGACGCGTTCTGGCGCGCGCGCGGGTATGAGCCTCTGCCCGGTGTAGTTGCGCAGTTTTCGTGGAAGGATATAAGCGAAGAGGCCGAGACAAAGAAACCGTTGCAATTCTGGATCAGGGATCTGAACGCGTAGCTTCGCTGTCAGGTATCAACGGGTCTGTCTGCGGCTGAGAAGACCATATTTCACCGCCCACCCTCGAAAAGACCGGCGTCTGGGCTTTTCCTGTTGAACTTCGGACTTAGTTTGCGCCCCGCCTTTTCGATTGAACTCGAATACGTCGATGACGCGTTCGGCGCAGCCACAGGCCTCGCCCATGCCAACTTTGGCGAAGTAGAACTTTTCGAAGCTTTCAGGGTTTTGCATGGGCGTCCTCCTGTCCCTATTGAACCAAGTCGCGGCCTTTTTGCCAATTCACTTTCCTGTCGAGTCGCGTCGGGGTGTATACAGATCGCGCGCTCCTGACTTAGTGTTGCACCAATCCAGAACCGAAGGATCCCTCAGATGAAAGTCGCGACCGCCGCCTATGACCTCGACTGGCTCGACAGTTGGGCACAGTATGAGGACAAGTTGGATCGCTGGGTCAGCGATGCGGTTAGGCAAGGGGCCGAACTGCTGGTCCTTCCCGAATACGGCGCGATGGAATTGTCGACGCTGGACGGGGCAGAGGTAGCCGGCAATTTGGAGCGGTCGATCCTCGCAGTTTCCGACCGGATGGAAGACGTGCACACCCTGCATCAGCGACTGGCCCGTGAGTACAAGGCCTATATTCTGGGGGCATCGGCCCCGGTTGTGGACGGACTGGGCCGTCCAGTGAACCGGGCCGAGCTTTATGCGCCGGATGGCGGGCAGGATCATCAGGACAAACAGATCATGACCCGGTTCGAGCGCGAGCAGTGGGACATAGCCCCCGGCGGTCCACTGAAACTGTTCGACACTGCGCTGGGCAAGATCGGCGTGCTGATCTGTTACGACAGCGAGTTCCCTTTGCTGGGCCGCGCGCTGAGCGAGGCAGACTTGATCCTTGTACCGTCCTGCACCGAGGCGTTGTCCGGCTATTGGCGCGTGCGGATTGGCGCGATGTCCAGAGCTTTGGAAAATCAATGCGTTACAGTGATGGCCTCCCTGGTGGGAAGCAATGACTGGTCCGAGGCTGTGGATATGAACACCGGCACCGGCGGCATTTTTGGGCCGCCTGACAAGGGGTTCCCCGAAACTGGCGTGCTAGCGGAAGGCGCGCTTAATCAGCCCGGCTGGACCTTCGCGGAAATCGACCTTGGCGCGATCGCGGCGGTTCGTGCGGACGGTCGCGTGCTGAACCGCAGCCATTGGGACGAACAGACCACCCGAGTCGAATCCGTCACATTATCCCGACTTTAGCGATTCCGGCCTTGAAATAAGCCCAAAATAGGCTCATTTAGGCGCACATCCTCGTAGATTCTGCGAGTGCAACGTAAATGTGGAGACAACATGGCCAAGGAAGATACGCTCGAATTTCCCGGTGTCGTGAAGGAACTCCTGCCTAATGCGACGTTTCGGGTCGAGCTGGAAAACGGCCATGAGATTATCGCACATACGGCAGGCAAGATGCGCAAGAACCGCATCCGTGTTCTGGCCGGCGACAAGGTTCAGGTCGAGATGACCCCCTATGATCTGACCAAGGGTCGGATCAACTACCGCTTCAAGTAACGCCCAACCCAATGGCGTTTATCTTAGGATCGGGCAGCCCAAGGCGGCTGGACCTGCTGGCCCAGCTTGGCGTGCAGCCCGATGCCATTCGCGCCCCCGATATCGACGAAACGCCCCTGAAGGGCGAATTGCCCGTCCCATATTGCAACCGCATCACGCGGGCAAAAGTGCAGGCGGTTCAGGCAGATAGCGATGATATCACCCTTTGCGCCGATACCACGGTCGCACTGGGCCGCCGGATATTGGGCAAGCCCGAAGACACAGGACAGGCGGCCGAGTTTCTTCACGCTTTGTCCGGCAGACGCCATCGTGTCATCACCTCGGTCGCGGTTCGGCGTGGCGAGCGTGTGCTGCAGCGCGATGTGGTGTCTCAGGTCAAGGTCAAACGCCTTTCTGACGTTGAGATCAACGCCTATCTGGCGACCGGCGATTGGCAGGGCAAGGCAGGTGCCTACGCAATCCAAGGCCCCGCTGGCGCATTCATCCCGTGGATTTCCGGTTCCTTCACCGGTATCGTCGGCTTGCCCCTGTCTGAAACCGCTGCTCTGCTGCAAGGCATCGGATACCCGCTATATCGTGAGGCATCATGAAAGGCCGCACCATCGTACTGGACCACATCGACGACCGCGAAGCTGCGGCATTGATGGTTGACGGAAAACTTGACGATTTCCTGATTGCTGGGGATGCGCCCGCGCCCGGAACAATCTATCGCGCCCGCGCAGACCGTCCGGTCAAGGGGCAGGGTGGCATGTTCCTGACAACGCCGGATGGGCCTGCTTTTCTGCGTCAGGTCAAAGGTTTGTCGCCCGGTGCCCTGATGCTGGTTCAGGTAAGCGGCTATGCCGAGCCGGGCAAGGCGTTGCCGGTCACTGATCGGGTGCTGTTCAAAAGCCGTTATGCGATCGTGACGCCCGACGCGCCGGGTCTGAACATCTCGCGTTCCATCCGGGACGAGGATGAGCGTGACCGTCTCCTGGAAATTGCGCATGAGTGTATGGATGGCAGTTCCTACGGATTGATTCTGCGGTCGTGCTGCGCCGGGGAAGACGCGGGTGAGATCGCCGAGGACATCAACGCGATGTTGGCTCATGCGGATCAGGTTATCAATGATCCGGGGACCGAGCCTGAACTTCTGTTGGAAGGCGATGGGCCGCATGTTCTTGCGTGGCGCGACTGGACGGAACCGGCTGAGGTTGTAACGCAGACCGGTGGCTTTGATACGCAAGGGGTGCTTGACGCTTTGGATGTCGCCCGCGGGGTATCCGAGCCATTGCCGGGTGGCGGTCATCTCTATATCCAGCCCACCCGCGCCTTGATCGCTGTAGATGTGAATACTGGTGCCGACACGTCGCTGGCGGCGGGAACTAAAGCCAACTTCGCTTGCGCCAAGGCGTTGGCCCGCGCATTGCGCGTGCGCGGCCTGGGCGGGCAAATCACCGTGGATCTGGCCCCTATGCCAAAGAAAGATCGCCGTGGCTTTGAATCCGCCTTGCGCGCTGCATTGAAGGCTGACCCGATCGAGACAACAATGGCCGGCTGGACACCTCTTGGGCATTTTGAGCTACAGCGCAAACGAGCCCGATTCCCGCTTTCGGAGGTTCTGAAATGAGCTGTCCCATCTGCGGAGATGACACCGTTACGAAGTTTCGCCCCTTCTGTTCAAAACGCTGCGCCGACATCGACTTGGCCAAGTGGCTAAATGGGTCATATTCCGTTCCGTCCCAGCGCGAAGAGGATGTCGAAACGGACTTATCGCCGGAAGAAGAAGGGCCGCACCGCCCACATTGAAAAAATGTGAAAAAGGCTCTGGACACTGCCAGTGGCAAGTCATAGAACGCCTCCACCCAACGGCAGTCGCCGTTCCCGTGCCCGGGTAGCTCAGGGGTAGAGCAGTGGATTGAAAATCCTCGTGTCGGTGGTTCGATTCCGCCCCCGGGCACCACTTAAATTTAACAAAAACAGATGCTTATCGTGTTTCATGCGTTCAGCGCGAAGTGCGTTTTCGCGTTTGGGTGACAATTTGGGTGACAGCTGACGGATTCTGGCTCGGTTAGTAGAGTTCCATGTACGTTAGACCACGCCGATTAATCTGACCTTTGCAGACTGTGACCGCAGCATTTGAAAGCATCGATCAAAGTCTGCATTGCCGACATTCAAACCAAGCGAGGTATGCGGTCAAGTGGTCGCACAGGGGTCGTCTATCCTGCATGGAGCGATCGGTTCCGGTGCGGTCGGGGGTCGAATTGCCACGATTAAGGTGATGGATACTATTCAGCTTGGCACTCGAATAAGTTAACCCGAAAGGATCGATAGCTAACTTTTACCGGGCCTAACGGCCGCGAAGCGACGAACCAAAATTATGAGATAGTAATGATGCGAACAATTTAAGAAAAAGATTTGTTTGCCCCCATCAATTTGCAAAAGGTCAGCCATTTGAAGAACGAAAATAGAATATCCGCGATGTCGAATGATGTGCCCAAAAGTAACCCGTGGCGCGATGACGTTTTAGGGTTCGCTGGTTTTGCGAAAAGGTTGAGCCAAACAATTCTGAACATTTCGTCACCCGACGGATTTGTTGTGGGCCTTTGCGGGCCTTGGGGAAGCGGTAAAACGACGGCTATAAACTTCACCAAGGCATACTTGCAGAAGCGCAACCAAGAGCTCGAAGATCAGGGCGTACCCGTAACCGTGGTTGATTTTGAGCCTTGGCTTTTTTCCGGACGAACTGATCTTATTTCAGCATTTTTTCAAGTGTTGGCCGAACACCTTCCAGATGATGAGACCAAAGCCAAAAAATTTGGAATTTCTTTGGGGAGGTTTGCCAAAGGAAACACAGACAGTTTGGCGGGTTTGGTGGCGGCTGTTGGCCTGACCGTTGATCCAACCGCGGGCCTACTTTCGGGGGCTGCAACGAATATGGGAAAGCGAAGCTTGGAGGCATCGCTTGATCGGTGGCTGTCTACACCTTCCTTGCAAACTACTTACGCGCAGCTTGTTGAACGCCTAAACGCGGAAAAACGTCAAATTGTAGTTGTGATCGACGACCTCGACCGTTTGTCGTCGGATGAAATCCGTTCGATGATGCAGATGGTCAAGAGTGTCGGAAAGCTTCCCTATGTGACTTACCTGCTATCCTACGACAGAAAGCATGTCTGGGCCGCACTTGAAGAAGGGAGAGCAGTAGACCCGCTTGAACCTACCTTTGCAGAAAAAATCATTCAGCAAGAATTGACGCTTCCTCAGCCGTCATCATCGGCGCTTTTGTCTTTGCTCGACAAAAACATTGGTTTCATCGCCGTGGACATTCAGGCTTCAGATCGTTGGTACACAATTGTTTCCCATGGGCTCAGACGATGGATGAAGACGCCAAGAGACATCCACCGTTACACCAATGCTCTGAAATTCACTTGGCCAGCGCTCGAGAATGAAGTTGATCCAGCTGATATCATTGCGATGGAAGGACTTAGGCTCTTTGAGCCAAAGATTTTTGACTGGATCAAAGCAAACCGCGACTTCTTGTTTTCCGAGGGTAGTTTTGGCTTTTGGACTGATGATGTGAAGAGCGAACAAGTCGAAGTGCTGGCGAAGTTGATCGCAGTTCACTCGGACAAGTCACTGATACCATTGTTGGCATGTTTGTTCCCTACACGAGCAAAACAGATAACCGGTAAAGAGCACTCAGTAGGTGAACCACACTATCAAGTGGTCAGGCGCAGAGGGATAGGCCACGTCAATGTGTTTCAAACATACATGGCCTTCGGGTTGTCGGAGGATACTATTCCCTTTTCTGCGATCCAGACGGTTTTTGACAACTTGAATGATGAAGCTGCGCTACATGCTCTCTTTGACGCATGGTTGAAGAGAAAGGATGCGGAATACCAACCTTTGATTGGCGAACTGTTCACTGAAATCCAGTACCGAATGATCGAACCCAACGCCGTGAAACCTACGCAAGAGTTGCTGAACGCACTATTTTCGGTTGGAGAAGCGGTCAGTCGCGTGAATGCAAAACGTGGGTTCTTTACTCTGGGGCCATCACAAGTGCTCTACCTACTCATTGCGGACATCCTAAAAACCTATTCACCCGGCGACGCCGCGAAGGCCCTGAACACTGCGTTGACTGCGAACCGCAACGTTGCATACGGGGTCGAAACCTTCAACGACTATGGCAGACTTCTGGGCGAAATAGGCGTATCCGAAGAGCGGATGGACAGTCCAATCTCAAAGCAGGATTGGGAAGAGTTTCGGGATGCACTCAAGCCATTGTTTGAAGAGGACTTGGCTTCTGGGGAATACCTAAGGTACCCCAAAACATGGGCGACCATTCGGGCATACGCTTATTTTTTTGGCGAAGATCAGTGCAAAGTTTGGGTCGTGCAATCCGCGCAAGAGGACGCTAATTTCTTATTGGGAACGGCAACTTCTCTACTTACGGAAACCACTAGCTCCTATGGAACGAGTTTTAGCATCAAGGAAGCGCCCGATGCGGGCATATATGATCTGGAATCGCTGCTCCCTGTTGCTCAAGAAGTTGCTCAGGCTTCGGTATTTGGTGGTGAAGATGCGGAGCGCCTAGCTGCATTTATTGACGGGGCAACATCTTGGCTAGATCAGGCGGCAGTCAAAAGCACTGCTTCGTAGAAAAAGGCCTATCTGGAGAGATTTCATGTTCTACAAATTCATGGGCGGCACGGAAGAAGTCATTCTCGACGTTTTCGACAAGGCTGTGGTCGATGGATCAATCAAGTTTGCATCTGCATTGCATTGCAATGACCCATTCGAGTTTAAGTTTGCCTCAGTCAAGCCTACGCGGATCCAGTTCGATCAGTGGCACGCAAAATATGATCCCTTTCGATCTGCTGACGAACTCGAAAATGCTTGGTCGAGCTTTTCGGGAAATGCGAGTGACTTTAATACGAACTTCTGGCCACGTGTACAACTCATGGGGCAGTCTTTTGTTTTATGCTTAGCGCGCAAATGGAATAGTCACCTTATGTGGGCGCACTATGGGGCGTCTCATTCGGGCTTTGTCGTCTGCTACAAGCCAGATCTAATTGATGCCTTGGCAGAGCTGCCGAACCGGTACGCAAGTGGCGACGTGAAATATTCAGATCAGGTTCCGGAGTTGCGGTGGTTCGCGGGTTCACAGTCCGACATGCTTGCTCCTGTCCTGGGGACAAAGTCGAAAGAATGGGCGTATGAAGAAGAGTACCGCGTGATATTTCATGGCCCAGCAGGTGCAAATGCGATATTCGAAAAAATCGATCCAGAACAGGTTGCGGGAGTTATTCTCGGCGCTCGAGCCTCTGCCGAATTGGAAGCTAAGGCAATGGCGGTTCAGAAGAGCAGAAAGGCTTTTAGTGTGGAGCGTGTCACGGCAAAACCGGGTGAATTTCAACTAACTTCTTATCTCGTTGACGAGAAGGTCAGTAGGTTTTCTGAGTTTCTTTAAAATCGCTGATGGGGGCAGAATCTGCCCAGAATGTCAGCTTTACTAGCGTTGTCCTCACGATTTTGAACGTGCCGCGAATGTATGCATTCCCGTCACCGTGCTGAAACCGGATGTCACCGAGTCATGCCTCTAAAGTCAAATCTCAAACATAAGAAATCCCTCCGGACGCTTACGGAAAAGCACTAGTACCTTCCTCGATCATGTTTCGAGGGCAATTTCTTCGCCCTTTTCCGGCCAAATAATTTCCAGCCCTCCTTGTGAAGCGGTTCGATCCTTGGTGATTAGGTTATCGTAGGCGGATCCAAAACCTTCTTGAACAGATTTAATGTACTGCGCTGAAAGAGATGCCAGGGCTAAATTGGGGGCGAGATCCCGCGCTTGTCTTAACCGTGGCAAATCATTTTGGTTGCGGACGGGAAAAATGCCGAACGGTCCAACGGCTGCGAAGAGGCCGGGTTCCACCAAACGTTCACCCACACGAAGTCGATTTCTCAGATCATATTCGACTGTGAGAAGCCCACTTGGCGCGCCTATTCCATCGGAATAACGCATCCCGCTGGCGACGGCCTCTAAGTCGGCCTGCATAAGGATTCTTTCAAGTTTATTGTAGTCGGCTTTTCCCAATTCACCCTCGTCCGGATCCCAGGCGATCACCGTAGGATTTCGTCCATTCTCCTCAGTGCCCCAGCGTGAAGCGACGGCCCAGCGTTTCGAAGGTAGCTTGTGGCCTGTAGATCGACGAAACACGGCAGTACGTTCGACTTGACCGATTGCAGACTGAAGCACAGTGGGACTGCCAGTCGGTTTTTCCCATGCAGCCAGAGCATTGTTGTGGGAGCCCTTGGCCTCGACAATGACCAAACCATCCCCGTCGAGGCCGATCCAATCGGCCTCAAGGCCGTTGCTGGGTGGATCCTTTCGGACTACGAAATCGGTGCCCTCTAACCACCGTTTGGCAACGTCCAGAGGTACGAGCACCCGGGCACCTTCGAAGGCAGTCAGATAGGCACGGGCCATATAGCGGCCTAGGAGGCTTGAATAAGCTGATTTTGCATCACGACCAATTCCCGGACCATCATCACGCCAACGTAGTTCTGGGCCAGCAGCCAGAATGCTCTGGAACAAATCTGTCCAGATTGACGCCATGTGCGGCGTCGCCGTCGTGAATGTTTCCCGGGCAGCGGCGTGGCCGAGAGCCAGAACGTCGATGTCGCGCCAAAGCCCTGCAGTCGGTGGTGTGACAGATGGATCAACTCGCCTCAACCAGACTGAGCGTGCGGTTGTCGACATCGATCGAGTTGTGATAGGCAATTCAAGCTCCAGTCTGCGAAATGGCTCTTTTGTTTCAACCCATCCAAGATAACAGCGTATCTTGTCATGCGCTCGAAACGCGAAATGCACTTCCAGGACAATAGTTTAATTTATCGACAAACATGACCTTCCAATCCGTTTGGCTCAACTTATCGGGCTACAAATGGAATATCGAGAGTGGCGTCCACTCAGACTCAAACTCCTTGCGGAAGCAACAGAAAAGTTGCACAGCCACGTGTGAGGCGCAGCCCAGATAGCGCTTTCCCTTACAGACCATGCCGCGGTTCACTAATAATCTGCTGCAGTGCGGTAACCGGTTGAAGAATCTTTCAAACGTAGGTCTTCTGGCATAAACAGGATACTAAAAATGCCTACAAAAGTACTTGAATTTCATGGCTTTCAGCCACTCACTGGAGAGAGCAAGGCATTCGCATTAAAGAAATGGTGCCCTTTCGTGGACGTGAAGTGCAAAAAGGCCCAAAGCGGTGGAGTTTGCGCATTACAAGCTCCAGGTGCTGCGCCGGTTATTATCTGCCCCAACCGTTTGTACGGAAACCAGTTTGAGGTGATTTTGCGCGTTGCTCAACAAGTGTTTGGTCACGACTGTGACATGATCACTGATGTGGAGGCGGAGTCGAGGCGGCGAGAAGGTACACTGAACGGTCGTGAAGTTGTAGTTTATGGGCAAGGCTATAGTGGTGAAGTGGGAATTAAGGCACCGTCTGCGGAAGGAGAGTCAGGCTCATTCAAAGTAGATTTTCTTTTGGCTTCAGTCGGCCCCAACTTGGAACCACTTTCAATAGTCGCCATAGAAGTGCAAACAATCGATACCACAAATAGCTATAAGAAGGCGTCCTCAAGTTATTACGCTGAGCAAAAACACCAAAGCAAATGGGGCGAAGGAGGAACGAATGCCGGATTCAATTGGGAAAATGTAACCAAAAGAATCCTTCCTCAAATCATTTACAAGGGGCATGCACTTCGGCGAGAAAAGTTGGCTCGACATGGCCTTTTCTTTGTGTTGCCTGACCCCGTGCTTCAAAAAATCCTGACCCGTATTGGAAGCTCACTACTTGAGTACCCGAAGGGACCAGGAACCATCACGTTTCACTCATATCAGCTTTCTGAAAAACACCCGGCAGGGGAGCGCCCCATTGAGCTGGTAACTGAATTCACTACTACGGTAGAGCAAATAGCCTATGCATTTGTATCGCCGCAAAACTTGCCCCCGCTAGGCATCTATGAACATACGATCACTGATAAGCTGGCTGCGTTGAGCCGGAAAAAATCACTGTAAAATCCCAAATTCTTTTCTCCCAGCTAATGCGGATTGCAGGCCAAAAGGGTTACCCTTGGTTGGCCCAATAAAGATAGTCTTTGTAAACATGGACTGAAAGAAGTTTGAACATCCATTGCGTGGAGGCCTCCAAGATAGGAAAAATATAAGCATAGAACGCTCTGAGTTGGCCCCCGCGAGCAACTGATGCCGACTAGTTCGCAAATAAATTTAGTGGGTTCAGCCCCGAAAACGATGTTGAAATCCTTCGAACCGCGCTGCAACCTCATTTGCGGATTCTGTTGCCCATAACATCAACATCTGGTAGCTAGATGAGAACAAAACGAGTATACGGAGGCATCCATGGAGCAGTCGAAAACGCTGACTGTTGTAGACTTGTTCTGCGGGGCAGGCGGTCTATCCGCAGGCTTTGAAATGGCCGGATTCCGTGTTCTAGCCGGGAACGACACGTTCGAGGCTGCCGGCAGGACATTCTCAGCGACTCACCCTCATGCTGTCTTTCTCCCAGGTCCTATTCAGAACCTGACAGTTGAACAACTGATGCGTCAAACTGGCTTGAAAAGAGGCGAACTGACGGTGCTTGTGGGCGGCCCTCCTTGCCAAGCGTACTCAGTCTACAATCATCAGAGAGGAATGCACGACGAACGAGCGTCGCTATTTCGCGAGTACCTCCGGATCGTTGAAGGCTTGCAGCCACAGTGGATCGTGATGGAGAACGTCGCTGGTATCTTCTCGATCGCGGGTGGCGAGGCAGTTCATGCGATTAAGCTGGAGCTTCGTGAGCTCGGTTACGAAGTAGAAGAGAAAGTCTTGAAGGCTGAGGAGTTTGGCGTCCCTCAGGAGCGTCGGCGGGTAGTGTTCATTGGCAACCGTGTTGGCGCACCGATCCAGCACCCAGAGCCGGATTATGGGCCTGGACATGACCTTCCATTCACAACGATCAAGGACGCGATCGGCGATCTTTCACCTCTTGCGAATGGCGAGGACCCCGGTGACATTGGATATGCGCATGAACCTCGCTCGGATTTCCAGCGCTACGCTCGCGGCAACCGAACTGAAGTATCTAACCATTCAGCGCCGAAACTCGGCAAAGTAAACCTTGACCGTCTGCCGTACATTCCCCCCGGTGGCTCTTGGCGGGATATCCCATATGATTTGCTTCCTGCTGGAATGAAACGTGCAAAGCGCTCCGACCACACCAAGCGTTACGGACGCATGACTTGGGATGGCTTGTCGTGCACCGTGTTAACCAAGTGCGACATTCACTGGGGCGCGTACATTCATCCCGAACAAGATCGTGCCATCTCTGTACGTGAAGCTGCTCGCCTTCAGTCGTTCCCAGATAGCTTTGTATTCGCGGGTTCGAAAACCGAGCAATATGTGCAGGTTGGGAATGCCGTGCCTCCCCTCCTGGGGAAGGCAATTGCCACGTCGATATTGGACGTCATGCAAGACGCGAACAAGGGCGCGGCAGCTTAGGTTGCCTGCAGATCGCATCAGTGCAGATAGGCGCAGTGAAAATATGCGCCGGATCAAGTCACAGCACACTAAACCAGAGATGATTGTCCGTCGTCTGGTGCATTCACTTGGGTATAGATACCGGCTTCACAAGAAAGGGTTTCCAGGGCGCCCTGACCTAGTTTTCGGACCAAAGCGGAAGGCAATATTCGTGCACGGTTGTTTTTGGCATTCGCATGATGACCCAAATTGTCCCCACTCACACGTTCCCAAAAGCCGTCTCGAGTACTGGAAGCCCAAACTGGAGCGAACCCGTGAGCGTGATAAGAAGAACCGCAATGCGCTTGAGGGTGAGGGCTGGGCAGTCTTAGAAATCTGGGAGTGTGAAACGAAAGATCGTGCGGTCTTGAAAAAGCGCTTGGTGAAATTTCTTGGGTAATTGGTCCTAAGCTTTCAAGAGAGCTCTTTCGCTTAGATCTGCAAAGAAATGTGGAGCATTCTCAAAACTCGAGCAGCAGAAATTCCTCCTGACGCCTGTGGCAAAGATCAAAGGGACAATCGGCTGGACTTTTTGGACTCTTTGCGCCGGCATGACTGAGTTCAGCCGCTTTGCGTTATGCTAGCATAGGAGGGTGGGCAACCATTCAGCCAACGGGGAATTCGTTCGATAGCAGATCCTTGACAAGGCTTGGCGTACTGTAGCCCGCTTGAGTGAGGATTTCTGCGATGTCGCGACCTGAGAAGAAGATGATTGGGTGCCCATCTTCGCGCACCTCCTCGTACGCCTGCTTTCCAATTGCTGAAGTTGTAACCAGAATGCCGAATTCTCTATGCCTTATGCGTGATATGAGTCGTGAAACCTCTTTGACACCAACTGTATTTGTACTCTGGCCGTCGATCCCTGGGCGGTAGCACTTCGCTTCCAATGAGAACTCCGCGTAGACTGGATCACTTGTAAGACCTAGCAAATATCTTCCGACCGCGTCCCTTCCGCCGTCGACAGCGCCTCTCGTAATCTCGTCGATAATTGCTCGTTGGTCGTGCATCTGAAAGATACGCGCAGCAAATGTTTCAAATGCGGTGGGCTCCTCTTTGAAGTGTTGAAAAACGCACCTGAGGATGTCGGATTTGACACCTTTTTCAGGGGTCTGCTCGCTAATACTTCGGATGGTTGTTGTAGCCTCTGAAGTCAGAGGGGTGTACTTCCCATTTTGTACCCAGTCCACCCAGGCTTTGGGAGCGAAAACGGAAGTCTCATTGCCTTGAACAAGGTCATTTAGCCAATCCCGTCTGACTACCGGAACATCCAATATTGTGAAAACGGATTGGTAGTTTTGAAATCTGGCCCCGGATGTCGTTTTCCAGATTGCAACGAGGTCAGTCGTTGCAGGTAGTCCTGGGAAACCGGGTACTGCCAGTCCCCTGAACCGAACCGACCTAGAACTGGCAGCTGTTGGATACTTAGCAAAAACCAAGAAGGGCGGGACACTCCTTCGCTCATTCGGTGAGGCGTGTATGCTCTGAAACACCCGACGAAGTATCTGGTTTCCTTTTCTGGGTGTATCGTGGAGCTGGTTACCCGGTTTCTTGTTATCTCCGAAATACACAAATCTGCCCGTGCTTGGGTCTAGGCTGTCAGGCCAATCCTTATCCTCTCCGCTAGTATAAAGCACTACAAGGTTTTCGTGACCTAGACCTCCATTCTGACGAAAGCCGCCAGAGTTGCCGACTCCCAAGTTTAGCGCGGCAATTGCGTCAGAACTTGTGTTTGGCGCTGCGCCGCCTTCGTACACTGCATCCACTACCAAATCGGTGGCGCCAACTAGAATTCGCTGGACTTTTTGCCTTCGAACATTGGAAGCGGACCTTTGCTGCGGGGCTACTGAATGACCGAGTTGCAGACGAAGCGGACCTTGATGGTGACAGACTGAACGTCGGTTTCTGGCATTGTTGCGTGTGCTGTTTCTACAGGGCAATTAAAACTGGCGGTCCGTTTCGAGCAAACCTAGAATGCCGGGCAACTATCTTTGTCTATCTTCTTCTTTCCGACAAGAATTGCATGCTCCCGTTCTATAACCTTTTCCCAATCGCCTTGCGTTTTCAGACCGGTCGAAGAGTCTCCCATTAGCGAAGTCACCATCAGTCTTCCGCGCGCTTTCGCTTCTTCTTTCGAAAACCCGGCCTGTTCAAACATCCAGGCGGCGAAGTGGAACCGTTTGCCGATGGTTCTTTGATACGATTCTTTTACCTTCTCATCGGTGTTCGCCCACACTGAGACAGCGTGATCCGGCAAGGCGGCGTCCTCTTCTATGACCTTTTTCATAAGAAGAAGAATGCGGTCTTCCGGGGGACCGCCAAATGTCTTTGCCTGTGCGATCACTTTGTCAGTCAGTTCCTGCTCCCAATATCTGAGAACCTCATCCAAAAGCTCACGGACGTTCTTGAAATGCCAGTAAAAGCTACCGCTTGTCAGGTTCAGTCGCTTTGCCATTGGCACGACTTTTATCGCGGAAACGCCACCCTCGTTGAGGACTTTGTAGGCCAGCAATATCCAGTCTTCCTTGGTCGCGGCGTTTTTGGGTGAGGCTCGGGTGGCAGTTTCTGACATTCAGATTATAGCATTCATTATTTGACATAGAGTAGTCTATGGTCATACCGTAGAGGAGTCTATGGGCAACCGGGAGTTCACGACATCGTGCTCTCAGAAACGCCATGCAGAAATGGGGGGATCAATGAAAAGCATTATGAATTCCACGACTGGCGCATTATTGGCTTTGGGTTTGTCGTTGGCTGGCACCGCTTCAGCGCAAAATGCTCTGCCGACTGGTCGAACTGCTTCTGCAATAGAAAATGGTGTTTATCCAGCGTCATACTTTCCCAACACTGAAATCCTTGGCACGGATGAAATGCGTATCACGGCATTGGGGACGGGTATGCCAAACCAAACCAAGGCAGCCGTCTCGATTTCGTTTTTTGTGGAACTTGGGAATGGGGACGTTTTTCTTTTTGACGTAGGAACTGGCGCAACGGGAAACCTGTTCTCGCTGCGACCGGACTTTGCGAAGATCGACAAGGTCTTCTTCAGCCATTTGCATGTTGACCACGTTGGAGATTTCATGGGCCTCCACGTTGGGGGGTGGCTTTCAGGCAGATATACCCCGCTCCGCATCTTCGGCCCGTCCGGATCAGAAGATGAACTGGGCACTAAAGCCTATGTTGATGGCATGTCCAAAGCTTACGCCTGGGACTTGGCCACGCGAACGGGCGCACTGCCCGATGACGGCGCCAAGCTTGAAGTCACTGAATTCGATTACATGCAGGAAAACGAGATCGTTTATCAGGAGAACGACGTCACGATCCGGTCTTGGCCTGCGATCCACAGCTTAGATGGCTCGGTAAGTTATTCTCTGGAATGGAATGGACTGAAATACGTCTTTGGCGGAGATACTTACCCAAACAAATGGTATGTAGAATATGCCAAAGGGGCGGACATCGCTTCTCACGAGGCGTTTCTTCCACCTGATGCTTTGGCCCCGTATTTCGGGTGGGACATGAAACAGGCTACCTATGTAGCTACGCGCGTTCATACCGAACCTGCGGCCTTTGGCAAAGTCATGTCTGCGGTCGAGCCGCGTATGGCCCTCGGATATCACTCTGTTCTTTCACCAGAAAATTATCAGGCGATTTTGGAAGGCGTCCGTTCGACTTACGATGGGCCTCTGACGCTCGCACGAGATCTACAGGTGATCAACGTGACCAAGGACCAGATCGTTGTTCGGGAAGCGAGTGTTGATGACTATGCGTTGCCACCCGCTGTGAGCGACGAGTACATCAATGCCCCGCGTTCAAAAGAAAAAGAGCCGTCTGACAAAGTCAATGCGGGAAAATGGGAGGGTTACACCCCACCGCCAATGCCGGATAATTAACCTTCAGGGTGAACAAAATTCCGATTTGGCAGTACCTGTACCGACTATTCCTGATGCTGGGCCTGATGGCCTCAGGTGCACAGGCCGTTTCGGCGGATGTCGTTCTGACAAACGGTTCAGAAGTTGCCCCCAATATTGCTGTCCTTCATGTCAAAGAGGATGGGGTCTACGTCGACCTTGAGATCTATGTCGAAGATATTCCGTTCTTTGCGGATATGTTGCCAATAGGATGGTCATCAGATTTCGTCGGGGGTGAGCCGGAGGCTGAACAAGATACCAATCAAGGTTATGCGCAAGCCGAAAGCCGGGCGCTTTCGATTGTTGCAGGCGACGAACGGGTCCTAAAGGCTGATATCAGAAAGGTGGAATACCGAACGCGCATAGACCGGGCCGCGCCGCTTGCAGGTCAGCGCGATCCATTCTCGGGGCAAGTTGTTCCCAGCCCGCCAAAAGATCCGCGCGTTTTATTCGCGGAAGTGTTCTTTCCGTTTCAAGACTTAGTTCCCAAGGAGCTGACCATAGTGCCGCCATCGCGGGATGGTGAACCACTCGCGACTATCGGGATGCAGGTTTTTGACCGTAAGGTTCCGGTCACGGATTTCAGCTTCTTGTCAAAGCCAGCAGAGTTAAAGATTCACTGGCCTGATCCTTGGGATAGCCGCTTTTCTGCTGAAAGCCTGAACCGAAAAGCGCAGGACGGGACATCCACCTTTCTTTACATCGAACCTCGTGAAGTTCGTCATGAAACACTGATCCGCTTGCGTGAACTAGCGCCTTGGATTGATGAAACCACGGAAGTGGGTCAAATGCTTTCGCCACAGCGCAGCGCCTTGATCGTAAACGAGGCGGCGTCCTTCCTGGCTTCACGTAACCCGGTGACAATTGACGGCAAATCAGTGCAACCGTCAAACGCAACCGCAAAACTCCTCGAGCTAACATCGCAGGGTTTTCAGGTTGTCGAGCCTGAAAAGGAAGTGTCCGTGAACAATGCATTTATCGGCGCCATCCTGTCTTTCTCATCGGCAGAACTTCCCGATCAGGTGACAGTCACATGGGATATGTTTGACGAGGAAATTTCCCGCGTTGCGACCATTTCAAACGATATCGCCGGACCATTCTTTGGAGCTGTGACACCAGCGGACCCCCAGTTTCACTGGCAGAACCACCTACTCCAATACCAAAGAGCATCTGTTACTCAGATTCCAGTTGAACAGCAGAAACGGCAGAACCCGGCCGTGGCTTTGATCGCCGGGATTATCAGTGCCGCCTCACTCTGTTTTCTCCTGCTAGCCAGAGGCAAAGTCGCAAAGCGTACCAGTTGCGTGACTATGGTTGCCGCTGCTTCGGCAACGTTTGTATTTTCGGGATATTTGCCGGAATTACCCTGGAATAAGCCCGAGCCCCCTGAGCAACAGGTTGCGGAAGATATACTGCGCTCGATGGTCGAAAACTTGAACACGGTGACTCTGGAAGTTTCGCCGGCAGCAAGAAAGGCAGAGCTGGCCCACATTGTGACGGCAGCGTCTCTGGGCGACATCGCAACAGAGGTGGAACGTGGTCTCGTGATCCGAACGCCAGGAGGCAATCTTGCTACAGTTACCGATATTAGAGATCTTAAATTAGAGCGCGTTGACCCGACCCTTAAACCGGGTGGATTTAGCACTCTGGCAAAATGGACAGTGAAAGCCCAAGGCGGTCATTGGGGACACGCCCATATACGCGCCGTAACGTTCCGGGTGCTGGCCGAGGTCATACCTGAGTCAGGGCAATGGAAGCTGGATGGATTAACAGTAATCGAGGCCCGAGATCCAAATGCATGAGCGTTTAAGACCAAAGGTTTTTGCTTTCGGCGCTCTGTTTGTCGGAGTGCTTTTGTCACTGACGCTGTCAGCCTCGGCGCATTTTTTACTAAACCTCAACGTTCGAATTTCGCATGTCGAGCATTCCGAAGGCGGTCTGCGTGTCTACATCCGTACGCCCATGCCTTATCTGGTTGCAGATAAGGTCGGTGATCAGAATGGTGATGCCTTGCCGGAAGCTGCACCATTCACGACCAATGCCATGAGCGACGGTCAGTTGGTCCACTTTGTCGACTTGCAAGCTGTCATGAACGATCCCAATGGGCTGGGGCAATTCGCCGAAGGTGGGTTGCATCTGTTGGTCGACAATCAGCGCCTAAGAGGAACAGTTAAGTCCGTTCGCTTGCATCGAGTTGGAAATGAGCCCGGATTTGCAACTTTGGCCGAAGCTCAACAGGCCGTGGACACCGAAACGGCCTTAACGCCACCGCTTTTTGTCGGTGACACAATTGTCGATCTCGTCCTGCATTATGACACTATCGGCCCGGTCCAATCGTACAGCATTGCCAACGTGCTGGACCCCGGCTTGCCGGATCAGGACCAAACGGCAAACCTCATTCTCGATTACGCTTCCGAGACACCGCAGATTTTCCGGTCTCGGGGCCTGATGACCGAGCCTGTGGAGATTCGGCAAGAAGGATATGGAGGATTCCAGAGTTTTGTCTGGGAAGGCATGCGACATATCCTCGAAGGGTTGGATCATGTTCTGTTTGTTGTGTGTTTGGTCATTGGGGCACAAACGCTCAGGGCGCTGTTACTTCGCGCAACAGGTTTTACCGTGGGGCATAGCGTAACGCTGTCGCTGGGGTTCTTCGGGTTTGTGCCATCGGGCGCTTGGTTTGTCCCTACCGTCGAAACCGGGATCGCGCTTTCCATCATTTTTGCAGCCGCAGCAGCGTTTATGAGTTTCAATAACCGCGCGCGCTCTGAGGTCACGATGGTGCTTCTGACGACACTGATTGGCCTCTTGCACGGGCTTGGGTTTAGCTTTGTGTTGCACAATATTTTGCAGGTTACATCCCCAAACATCTGGCAGAGCCTGCTTGCTTTTAATCTTGGCGTCGAGCTTGGCCAGGTGGCCATTATTCTTGCGCTCTGGCCTGCCTTGATAATGTGTCGACGCGTGAGCTCCAGTTTGTGGATGTCTATACGAGTCGGCTTAGCGACTGGTTGTGCGGCTATCGCCTGCTTTTGGACCTTTCAGCGGGTTGCCGAGGTTTATTCCACGCTGGCTTAAGGTCATTGCAATGGCGCGTGCCGTGATGGTCACCTGGGAGAAAAGCGGACATTCGGCTGTTCCGCAGCATAAGACAGATTGGGCTCGAAGCAACCATTAGCTGCGGATTGCACAAATGTCCGCTTAGGGTGGTGAGAACACGCTTGGGTGGCTTATGGGTGAAACAAACCTCTGTGGTTGAATGTGGCGGCGTATGGTCCGATGTGGCGGTACGCACGTCAGAAACGCAACCAAGCCAAGAAGTTAATGTTGCTGGATGAGGCGGCTTGTGGCGGGATGTGGGTCAAACCAGACTGATTGAAAATCCTCGTGTCGGTGGTTCGATTCCGCCCCCGGGCACCACGTTCTCATGAGAACCCATTGATTGCCCTCAGTTCCGCTAGAACCTCGCGAGTGGCCATTGAGTAATTTTTGCGTGTACGAACGCCGATCGTCGCAATGCTCTAATGCAGATGTGGTCAGCAAAGTGAAAGCCCGCCCCTATTTGGGGCGGGCTTTCTTCGCTTCTAGAGTAAGTAATATGCGCGCTTCGATAAAATGAAGACGCTTCCAGTAAAAATTCTTGTTCGGGTATCCGGGCCAGCCTGAGTTCATGTAGGTGGATGTATAGGCTGGCCCGGCACTCGTTGCCTCCGTGAGTATTTGGGCAAGGAGTTCAGAATTTATTCGAGGCCAAGCATGACCTTGACCGTTGCCTCCACTTCGTCGGTTACAGGCTTGTTAGCAGCGTTCTCTAGTGCTTCACGTTCTAGCTCAGGTTGTGCTTCAACTTGCTCAGTCAAATCATCGACCTCTTCTACCGCGTCCTCGTATTCATTGGCCGCCTGAAGCTCATCGTTAAGGTCCTGAGCCTCCTCAATTGACTCGTCCAATTCACCTTGTGCGGTTTCCAACTGTCCCAGCAACTCGTCGCTTGGATCGTCGGTTTCGTCCACTTGCTTCTGGAGGTCATCAACGATGTTCTTGTTTTCTTGTACCTCGGAAAGAGCGGTTTCCAGATCATCTTCGATCTTTTCGATGGAGCGATCCGGAACCTCGAGGCCGTCCAGGAAATCTTGGGCTTCCTGCAGGTCTTCGCGCAGTTCCTCGCCTGCAAGAACCGTATCACGGTACGCAGCTATCCGCCCCACGCGCGAGTTTGGTGAGGCGTTCAGCAACGCGGTTTCGCTTGCATTCGCGGCGTTTAGCGCGCCCAGCTCCGATGGGTGGGCTGCCAACAGAGCGGCGGCCTTATTCCCGGTCGTGCGGGCGGTTGGGCGAATAGAATGGGTTACTTCTACATTTTTGGCAGGTTTCGACTGTGTCGAAGTGGTTTTGCGGCCAGCTTTCGTTGTTTTGTTGCCTTCAAAGAAGCTCTTTAGGGAAAAGCCTTTGCCTGTTCCTGACTTAGAGCCGGAGCCATTCGTCTTGGCGAAACCTCGGCCGGAAAGGCCAAACCCCTTGCCCTTATTCGCCCCGGCTGCACCTTGGCCCTTGCGACCATTCTCGGAGCTGGCACCTTTACTGCCGCTTTTCCCTTTGTCGCCCCCATTACCGCCGCCGTTACCATTACCGCCGCCGTTACCGTTGCCGCCACCATTGCCCTTGCCCTCTTTAGCGATGGCGGCATCTGGAACGGAAATCACACCCACGATTGCAACAGACCCCATAAGAGCAATTGCGATTGATGTGGCTTTCAGAAGGCGGGCGGTTTTGGTTCTCATTTTGAGCTCTCGTGCAAATCTCTTTTCAAAAACGTAGTCAATCGTAACAGAATCACCTGATGCTCTCATTTGAACTGATGTAGGCTGAACACAGGCGAAACCGATTGTTAATCAGCGGTTCACTTTGTTTTTTTTAGGCTTTACGCTCTCGAGCGCGATTTTGAGTGACGTCGATGATGAAGCATATTGCGATAGTGGTCTGTGCTTCTCTTCTCCTTGTAGGAGAGGGGGATGCTGCGCCACGCGAGCTTAAGCATTCTGAACTGCGTAAAGTCACTAGATCAGGTGGTGCAATTCGTCTGAAAAACGTAATCAAAGGTGTCGAGAAAATATTCGGCGGAACCCCGGTTGATGCTCGGGCATTTCAAGCCGACGGGGTCTATTACCGTATTTTGGTCAAAAAGCCGAATGGTAGCATTATCAGTGTGATAGTGGACGCAAAGACCGGGGTAGTGGTGCCGAACAAGTCCCGCGTGGGCCAACAAATAAAAGAAGCGGCGCGATCCAATCTTGGTAACTCGGCAACCGCGAAAGCCCAGGCCAACTTGAATGGATTTTCAGGAAATCGCGGTGTTGGCAACCGTGGTGGAAACGGAAATAGCGGCGGGAACGGCAACGGCAATAGCGGCGGGAATAGTGGCAACAGCGGTGGTGGCGGAAACGGAAACAGTGGCGGTGGCAACGGTGGTGGAAACAGCGGTGGCAACGGTGGTGGTAACGGCGGCGGCGGCAATGGTGGCGGAAACGGAAACAGTGGTGGCGGAAGAAGATAATTGATGAACAATTGCGACTATACCTGTAACTTTTTCGCATGAGAGTATTACTGGCAGAAGATGAGCCGCACCTGTGCGCTCAGATAAAGAAGCTCCTGAATGCTGAAGGGCGCGTGGTTGATATAGCCCGCACCGGAATGGAAGCCCTTCACTTGGGGTCAACTGAACCTTACGACGTCATCATCCTGGACGTTGGCCTTCCAGAGCGGGACGGTATTTCGGTTCTGCGCGAATGGCGCGACGAAGGCGTTAAGACCCCCGTTTTGATCCTGACCGCCCGAGACGGCTGGAGTGATCGCGTTGATGGTTTGGACGCCGGCGCGGATGACTATATGGTCAAACCGTTCCACATGCCGGAATTGGCCGCGCGAATACGTGCAATTCTGCGTCGTCAAAGTGGGCAACTTAATCCCCTGATCGAAATGGGTGATGTGGTTCTGGATCCAAAGAACGGTCGCGTGACCGTCAAAGGGGTCCCTGTTGAATTGACCGCTCAGGAAATTGCGGTCCTTGGCTATCTTTGTCACAACCGTGGTCGCCTGATTTCCAGAATGGAGCTCTCGGAACATATCTATGAATATGACGGGGATCGGGATTCAAACACGATTGCCGTTTTCATTACGCGCTTGCGCAAAAAGCTGGGGTCCGACCTGATCAAAACGGTCCGGGGCCGAGGTTACATGATCGACAGCGAATGATGTTTTCACTTCGTGAGCGGGCGTTGTTGGGGGGGGTTCTATCCGGTGCCGTGTCCGTCGGAGTGAGCACTCTGGCCGTGTTTTCCTATATCAACGCAAGAGTGTCGGACCAGTTTGATACCGCTCTTCGCGACCGCCATACTCAACTTGTGGTTGGTCTGAGCGTGACGACCGAAAATCCCGATGCATTGCGCGATCTGATGTTTGATCCGGCCTATAGCACGCCGTATTCAGGTCGGTACTGGCAAGTGACGGGAAGCGACGGTGAAACCTATACTTCGTCTTCTTTGTTTGACGAAACATTGGCCGAACCCGAGGCCGCGTCAGAGGAACCAGCCCTGTGGAATACGGCAGGTCCGGACGGTGAGGCTGTTCGGAGTATTTATCAGGAAATCTCATACGAAGACGGAACAGTCTGGGGGGTCAGCGTCGCTGAAAGCCGCGCGCAACTTTTTGAAGAAAGGCGCGCAGCGCAGCGCAGCCTGTTGCCAGCCTTTGCGCTGCTTGGGCTGATTGGCGTTGCGGGTTCACTGCTGCTGGTGTCGGTCATTATGGGTCCTTTGCAAAAGCTAAGGAACGACGTGGCCCATCGTTGGGACACCGATGAAGGATTGAAGCCGGAAGACTATCCCGAGGAAGTGTCGCCGCTTGTGGAGGAGCTCAAACAGTTGTCGCGCCGAAATCGCGATATTGTCGCGGGTTCCAGAAGACAGTCTGCGGATCTTGCCCATGCTTTGAAAACACCCACGGCCATTTTGCGCAACGAATTGATTAACATTTCCGAAAGTGGGTCCGAAACGGAAATTGCCGAAGAAGCCTTGGATAGAATTGACGCGCAGCTCAGCCGCTCACTGGCAAGAATGCGGGCCATGAACACGGCGGAACTGAGTCATTTGCAGACGGACCTGTCGAACTCGATCGACCGGCTTGCGCGTTTGTTTTCGTCTATGGCGGAAAGAGAAGGCAAAACATTCGAGGTTACCCGCCCTTCGGGGCTGTGGGTGCGTATGGACCCGCAGGATATTGAAGAGGTTTTGGGCAATCTCATGGATAACGCCCTGAAGTGGTGCCAGTCCACGGTGCGCGTGTCGGCGAAATCAAAATCTAAGACCATCGAAATCTGCATAGAAGACGACGGACCGGGAATAACCGAAGAAGATCGGCGCGAAGCTTTGCGATCCGGGGGGCGGTTGGATACTTCGGTGACAGGCAGTGGCTTAGGACTGGCGATCGCGGTCGATTTGCTTAATGCTTATGGCGCGAAGCTAGACTTGGGAAGATCCAAGAAGCTTGGAGGGTTGGAGTGCCGCGTGATCGTTTATTCCGGAAGCGGAAAGGCCGTGTTCTGAATGAATTTCCATTTCGATAAATAGCCTGGAATTACAGTAACAAGATAAAATCTATTGCACTTGGCTGGCAACGAATTTGTTCAGGAAAGCCAGTGGGTTTTGCTCTGACTGGCTGACATCTATTTGTCGTCAATAATGATTAGTCCGGCTAAAATGTGCTGGAAACAGAAATGTCTTGGTGCTGCATTTCGAATGGCGAGAGAAATTGAATTTCTCAGATATTTTTCACGATTACAGAGCGAGTTTTGCAATTCAGTGTGTTCATTTAAGGTAAAAAATCCGTTCATCTTTGATTAATGAGCGGTTAATTTCGGGTAGCCTAAATGCCAATTGGGCGACTTCTTGACGGCAAATTCATCCCGCATCTTGTCAAAAATATCTTGATGTAGTGGAGAGCGAAATGTCGTCAGGACGTGTCTGGGGGTCTTCGAAATCGCAACGTTTTTTGTTGCCTAAGGAACAAGCAAAATCTTTTGCGACCCAAGAAGATGGTGGGTTAACTATTTTTGCGGTGTTCCTGTTTCTCGCCATCTTTGCTTTGACGGGCATTGCAGTGGACGTCATGAATTATGAGCGCGACCGCGCCAATCTTCAGTGGACACTTGATAATGCCGTGCTGTCGGCCGCCAGCCTTGAGCAAAAGCTGGACCCGGCAGAAGTTGTGCAAGCCCATTTGGACGTGCGCGGGTTGGGAGAGTACCAAAACAGCATCAGTGTTCAGGATGACTATTTGGATCGTACTGTTACCGCCAGTTTGTCGAAAAGGTTTTCTACGAACTTCATGCAATTCAGCGGTGTGGAATCGCTGCCGATGAACGTATCATCTGCGGCTAATGAAGCTGCCCCGCATACCGAAATTTCGCTGGTTATCGACATTTCGGGTAGTATGGGAAGCAACAACCGCATGGAGTTGATGCAGGCAGCGGCCAAGGCTTTCATCACAAAAAGCCTGAGCAGGAACGAGGACCCAAGCACTGGTCAAAAATCTGATAAACAAACTTCGATCAATGTGGTTCCGTTCGCAGGTCAAACCAACCCGGGCGCCACAATGTTTGAATACTTGGGTGGCGAGCGTTTTGGGACAACGACCGAAGAAGACCACTTCCAGGAATGGGAGCAGGACGTGTCGAACGTCGTCTTCTGGTTCGACACAGATAGTCCGAGTGATGGTGTTGCGGATTTTTCAGCGAAAATTGAAGGGTATCCGGGTAACGATGTTGAACTTTTCAACAAAGATGACGTGGATACCTACCATCACTACGTGAAGGATTTCATCATCACCAAAACTGCGGCCCTGCCGGAAACTGCTACGATGCTCGGGGCATCCATCAAAGGCGGTAAACAGACTACGCAGTACTTCAGCCTTGATCATACGGTTACGACTGACGGGTCTACCAAATTCAATCAGGTGGATTTGGAGTATCAATTCGACGAGTTCTACTCCTACGTTTCGACCATTCCAAACAATGTGTCGTCCTGTCTTGAGATGGAATACTCGGACTTCATGACCTCGCAGCTCCCGTCGGCGTCGAATGTTCAGGTGCCTTATTTCGTGAACTGGGACTATGATGAGACCACTCAGAACTGGGGTTGGTGCCCTGATGATGAGATGAGCATCAAGTACGCTCAGAACGATGAGCTTCTGCTGAACAACTTCATCGACAATCTGCGCCTGTTTGACGGTACCGGAACCAACTACAGCCTGAAATACGCGCTGGCATTGCTGGACCCGTCGTCACGTGACGCCTTCGCGCATCTCAGCGCAGCAGGTGAAATTCCGGCAGAGTTCGCGAACCGCCCGCTGAACTGGGATCATGAGGACACCTCGAAATACATCGTGATCATGACGGACGGCCGCACAAGCCCGCAGGTTCGCCCCACCGACCAGATGGAAGAGGAAAACGGTCTGACGGAACTGATATCCCGCCCGTCGGAAGACACGACCATTACGTCTTCGCAGACGACGAACCTGCAACTGTTCAAGCAGCAGTGCGAATTGGCCAAAGCGAACAACGTGATTATCTATGCCGTTGCTTTCGAAACGTCCGATCAGGCAGCCGCCGAAATCAAAGCGTGCGCCTCATCGCCGTCCCATTACTACGAAGTAACGGGTGATGAGATCATCGACTCGTTCGTATCCATCGCAGGTTCGATCCAGAAACTGAGACTCATCCAGTGAGGTCAGAGTAAAGGTCGGTTACCGGAGAATTGCTTCGATCTTGCCCAGTGTGGTGACGTTGACAGCTACTCCGGTTTCCTGCGCAGCAATGCGTTTGGCGCACCTCCCGTCCCCGGGCAGGTGCGCCCCGTCTTGTGAACGAATATCCGAGCCAAGCTCGGCGATACTTGATGCAAATGCGCCGTCGGACGTGGCCGACGGGTCGACGGCAATAAAGAATTGCCCGGTTTTGGGCGGCCCTCCGGCCGTTCCGGAAAAGGGTGACGCGTTCAGGCCCAAGGTCGCTCCTGTCAAAGCGGCCGCCATAATTTCGGTAAGCAACGCGACGCCCACACCCTTGTAGCCCCCCGAAGGCGCCATGGAGCCTTTGAGGCCGACATTCGGGTCGGTCGTGGGGTTGCCGTCAGCGTCCAGCGCCCAGCCAACGGGAATGGGCTTTCCTTCACGGGCATGTTTCATGACTTCGCTTTTGGCGATGGTGCTGGCGCTCTGGTCGATCAAAAGGGCAGGTTGGCCGTCCGTGCCGGGAGCGGCGATCGAGAAAGGATTGGTTCCAACCACGGGCTTGGAGCCGCCCGATGGCGCGATGGATGCCGGTGCATTGGTAAAGCCCAATCCGACCAAACCGGCTTGAGCCAGGCGATAGGTATGATACCCAAGGACACCGCAGTTATAGCTGTTGCGGATGGCAAGCGCCGCGATGCCCTGTTCGCGCGCGGCAGGGATCAGCGCATCAAACCCGGCGTCAATCGCCGGATGCGCAAATCCTGTGGCAGCGTCCACCGCCACCACGCCGGGTCGGGGCCGCGACAGAACCGGTTTGGCCTTTCCATCGACCTTGCCACACTGAACATGCTCACAATAGATCGGGATGTAGGCGAGGCCGTGGCTGGCGACGCCGTCTGCCTCGGTTGCGGCTGTGGCAATGGCCAGAGGGCGCGCATTGGCCTCGCTGGTACCGGCTGCAACAAGTGCGCGAAAGGCGAGGTCTTCGATTTCGGTCAGGGTCAGGGTGCGAGTTTCAACCATTTCAACCTCATCAATCGTTGTCGGACAGGCCCGCTCCGGCACCGCGTAGGCGGGATTCCTCGGTCGCGGGGGCATAGGTGCGATGGGCAAAGCCCGTCAGAGCGGACCAAGCCGCAGGATCAGGTGTTGCGCGTGAGTGCTGCCGTTGGGTCGGGGGCGCAACCTGTTCTAACCGCACAGTAACGGATTGGGCTTGATCCGGCATCGGCCCGGTCAGGTGCAGGGCAATCCCATCAGTTTGTGCCTCCGTGCCGTCGATCGTGATCGCGACGCTTTTGTTCAATATGCGTGCCACGTTGGATACGAACGGCAGCAATAGGGTCGGCGTCGTAACATTGGTCAACGTGACCGGTGCGGCCTCTAATACCAACGCGCTGTCTGAAAGCGCACAGCCAGTGGCAAGCGGACACAGCACGTCCGTTCCGGCCCAGCCTTCGCCAGAATTACAGGGCACGTGCTTTTCGGGCGAGCGCGACAGTTCTTGCTGCAGCAAAGATGCAAGCGCCGCCACGCCGTCCAACCCTTGTGCGCAAAGCCAGCGGGTCGCCTTTCCCGCCTCTTCCGCATGCCCCCAAGTGTAACCAGCGCCACGGGCGGCACGTTTGGAGGTCGCCTCAATCTCGTTTAGCGAAAAACTCATGCTGCAGGCTCCGGGTAGACCCAAGTATCCGCCGTGTCATCAGACAATTCTTCGGGATAGGGCGCGCCCGCATACATGCAGATCCGAACCCAGCGATCGGAACGCGGATCGAAATGCGTCGCGCCAAAGAACGAAAGCTTGGCACGCAACATGTCTATGGGCATGACATCGGCGCCGATCGTATTGTCGCGGATTTCTCCGTAGGGGGCGATACGTCCGATCTGCGCGCGCCGGATGGTGTGCCGATGTTCCGGGTGCTGCAACAGGAATTCGCGGATTGGGGTGTCGCCATGCCAGACTGCGAGCGCCTTGTACGCCACGGCAGCGTCCCGCGCGGGGGCCAAGGGTTGCTCGTATTCGGCGATGGGTTCCTCAAACCGTTCACCCAATCTGGGTTCCAGCTTTTCCTCGGACACATACCAGGCACGGGCGCAATTCGGCTCGGCCGTCCAATCCAGTTCAAGCGCCCATTCAAAGTTGCTCAGGATCAGTTCGCGGACCTCGGACACCGGCATCGCACCGTCGATGATTTGCGCATTCAGGTTGCTGTCGGCCATGCAACTTGCCAACCCGTCCACCAGATCGCCATAGGGCTCCAGCATCAGCGACGCGAGAAGTTCCTGACCTTCCTCGCTGAGCGCGTCCTCAGCCCATGTGATTAGCCGGTCCCACGGGGCGTCCTGCGTCAGGACATCCCCGTCCAGATGTTTCGAGATTGCCTGAATGTCTGAGGTCAACGCCGCCAGTTTCCTGATTTGGACAGGATGCTCGGATCGCCACCACGACATCGACAATGTGCTGCGGTCAAAAATGTTCTGGAACTGCGCAATTTCCGCGTCAGAGGCGCTGGGCAAGGACCGCACGCGCGAGATCGCCTCTTCGCGCACCATGATCCAGTTGTTGAACAGGATCGGATGGTTAACGATAAACGGCGCCATACCCAGCCCTGTCGAATTGCCAATGCCCAGCCAGCGGGCGATGTCGGGGTCCAGATCGGCTGTATTCTTGCCGCCTTTGACACGGGCCATGTGCTGAACTAAATCGCGGACAAATGTGCGAGTCAGGTAGACCGATAGCATTTCGGTCTGGAACGGAGCGTTAAATTCCGGGCGGCCAGCGGTTATTTCCCGGTCCGCCGCGCCGAATTTGCCAGAGCCGTACACGGCCGTCGTGCGCATCAGGTAGCCGACGTCGTAAATTTGATCGAGGTCCGGTTGCTGACCACCGGCCAGCCTGTCGACGACATGTGCCCATAGGCGCACAGAACGGTTTGCGCGCGACAGGGACAGCTCGTGCTCACTGACGCGGCCAGCCTCCTGCAAGGGGACATTCTGGGAAAGGCGTTCAATATCCTGCGCGGTCGGAACGCCGTCGAACAGAGTGAAAGTGGCATCCCAAGCTTCGGCAATCACCCGGTCAGAGCGTTTTTCGGGGGGCAGGTCATGTGCGAAGGCGACCAGTGAATAGGCATGGTCCGGGCCTTGTGCGGTATAGACGGCGTGGCCGACCCCGTTTGCGTCGATGTCAAAAGCAGGTCGGGTAAAGGTCCATTCTTCGCGCGCCATGCGTCGCGTCAACTGCCGCATAAAGCTGAGGCGGCATTGGTGCAGCGACCCCAGCCGCGACAGGCGCATGACCTGAGCGGGGTCTCTGCGGGCGATATGGCGTCCGGTTTCGTTCATTTCCCCAGTGGTCCGAAATTTTCGTCGAAGAAACGGTACCAGTTACCACCCATGATACCCGAAACCTCATCTTCGTTCATGCCAACCGCGCGCAGCCCAGCCTCGATATTTCCGAAATCGCGGTTGTCTTGAAACCAGCTGGGCATCGGCGGAAAACCGGGGGCCGAGGCCGAGCCTTCGCCATAGTCGATCTCTTTGGTCCAACGCCCCACACGCATCCATTCGACCACGCTGTCGGGCTGGTCCTGACACAGATCGGTGCCAATCCCCAGATGCTGAACGCCGAATTTGTCGGCAGTGCGGGCGATCATCTCGCAAAAGCTCTCTACTGTGCAGGCAGACTTGTCTTTCAGGTGATGAGGGTAGACCGAAAAGCCCAGCATCCCACCGTTTTCCGTCACGGCCCGGATCACCGCATCTCGCTTGTTGCGCAGCGCGGGGGCCCAGTCATGTGGGTTGGCATGAGTGATGGCGATGGGACGATCCGATATCTCGGCGGCCTCGATGGTCGAACGGTCTGCGGAATGGCTCATGTCGACCACAAGGCCCACGCGGTTCATTTCTTTGATCACCTGCTTGCCCATGCGGGTGATGCCGGTGTCTTCTGCCTCGTAACACCCGGTCGCCAGCAGGGACTGGTTGTTATAGGTTAGCTGCATGAACCGCGCGCCCAGATCGTGCAGGATTTCGACCAGACCGATATCGTCTTCGATGGGCGAGGGGTTTTGAAAGCCGAAGAATACCGCCGTCCGCCCGGTTTTCCGCGCCGTGTCGATATCGCTGGCCCAGCGGCCTTTCATGATCAGGTCGGGGAATTGCTCGAACCAGCGGTTCCACTTTTCAAAGTTCAGAACCGTTTCGCGGAAGTTTTCATGATAGGCGATGGTGACGTGGATCGCGTCCACACCGCCTTCGCGCATTTGCCGGAATATTTTTTCCGACCAGTTGGCGTATTGCAGCCCGTCGATGCGCATCAGGCCGGCGTCCCGGCGCTGATATAGGCGGTTTTGACTGTGGTATAGAATTCCGCAGCCGCCCTGCCTTGTTCGCGCGGCCCGTAAGAGCTGTCTCCGCGCCCGCCGAAGGGCACGTGATAGTCGGTTCCGGCGGTGGGCAGGTTCACGGTGACAACACCGGTACGCGCGTTGCGGCGGAAATGGGTGGCGCGGGCAAGGCTTTGGGTGACGATGCCCGAGGTCAGGCCGAAATTGGTGTCATTAACGACGCTCAGTGCCTCATCATAGCTGTCCACTTTGATAACGCTGGTCAGGGGGGCGAACATCTCTTCGCGGTTGATGCGCATGTCGTTGCTGGTGTTCAGAAACACACCCGGCGACATGTAGAACCCGTTATGAGGCATCTCCAGCCGCGTGCCGCCGCAGGCGAGTTCCGCACCCTCGGACTTGCCCAGCTCGACATAGGCGAGGTTCTCTTGCAACTGCTGCTCGCTGACGACCGGCCCCATTTGGGTGCCGCTCTCCAGCGCGTGCCCAACCTTCATCGCCTGCGCCCCCGCGACCAGTTTGTCGACAAAAGCATCATGGACCCGTGCGTGAACCACCAGACGCGACGAGGCCGTGCATTTCTGCCCGGCGCCGCCGAATGCGCCACCTAGCGCCAGTGTCACCGCCAAATCCAGATCGGCATCGTCCATCACGGCCAGCGCGTTCTTGGACCCCATCTCCATTTGTACCTTGGTCAGGTTCTGAATGGCAGCGGCGGCAATGCCCTTGCCCACAGGCACCGATCCGGTGAAAGAGATCGCGTTCACCTTGGGGCTTTCCACCAATCGTTGACCGATGCTGCGCCCTGACCCCATCACAAGGCTGAACAGACCCTTGGGGATGCCCTGACGTTCGATGATTTCGGTCAGCGCCACGGCTGAGGCCGGGGTGATGTTCGCAGGCTTCCAAACCACTGCGTTGCCATAGCACAGCGCCGGTGCGATCTTCCACGAAGCAGTCGCGGTGGGGAAGTTCCACGGGCTGATAATGGCGACAACGCCCACGGGTTCACGCCGCACGTCAATTTCAACCCCTGGGCGGACAGAGTCGGTGTTCTCGCCGATTTGGCGCAGGCACTCGGCGGCGTAGTAGGTAAAGAACTGACCGGCGCGATAAACCTCGCCCTTGCCTTCGGCCAGTGGCTTGCCCTCTTCGCGCGACAGTAGCGTGCCCAGTTCCTCAGCCCGGGACATGAGTTCGGTGCCAATGGTGTTTAGAACCGCTTGCTTGCGTTCGGGAAGGTAAGCAGCCCACTCAACCTGCGCGGCACGCGCCTGGTCCAGCGTGGCGTCCAACTGATCTGCACTGGCCTGCGCGAAAGTGCCAACCAGATCGCTCAAGTCCGATGGGTTGCGGTTCTCGATTTCGGATTCACCTGCCAGCCATTCGCCGGCAATCAGGTTCAATTTGGTCACAATGCGCCCCAGAGTCGTATTTTGGTCGCGCTTAGAGTGCGGGGGCCTTGAGGTATCAGTCAAATTCAAATAAATTGATTAAAGTTCAGAAAAACTGAAGTATGCCTATCAAGATTGAGACATTGCGGTGCTTTTGCACCGTGGCGCAAACCGGCAACCTGATGGAGGCCGCCGATCGGCTGGGCAGAACCCAGTCCGCCATTTCAATGACGCTGAAGCAGTTTGAAGATCACCTTGGTAAGAAGCTCTTCGAAGGTGAGCGCAAAAACCGCCTGTCCCCGCTGGGTAAGCAGGTGTTTGACTTGAGCCTGAAGCAACTGCGTCAGTTCGATCAGGCGGTTCTGGATATCGAAGCCGCTGTGAACGCTGAACACGGATTGTTGCGGATCGTATCCGTGCCATCGGTGGCGGCAATCGTATTTCCCAAAGTTTTGCAGCACATGACGCAGAATTTTCCGGGCGTGAAGGTCGAACTGCGGGATACGGATACCGCGCAAGTGCTGGACGCGTTGACCGAAGGAAAGGCTGATATAGGCATTGCTTCGGGGCACCATGCGTTGAACGGTGTGACGGCTCTGCCGCTGTTTGAAGACAGGTTTGGCCTTGTCTGTGCCGTGGACCACCCCTTGATGACACAAACTAGCCCGCTGGTGATTGACGATATTCTATCGGTGCCGTTCATTCGGAATGCGCTGTGTGACTTGATCCAGTCGCCGCGTCTTCATGAGGCGATCGGACAGGCCGACATCACCATTCACAACACACATTCCTTGATCACTATGGTCCGGACAGGGAATTGGGTGACGGTTCTGCCGCAGACCGTCGCCGATTACATTCCTGAAGCAACGGCGTTCCGTCCGATCAAAGACCTGCCGGAACAACGGCAGGTCTATTTGTATGTAAGCGAACGGTCTCGCTTTCCTGATCTGACCAATGCGACAATCGAATTTATTCTGTCGCACGGCACCTAGTCCGAGCCTGACTTTACATCTCCGGCAAAACGCGCTGCGTTTTCTTTTGCAAAGGCCGATGCGTCCGCCGCCGCGTCCCAGAACTGAGGATTTGCCTTGGGTTTTGTCAGCGCCTTTTGAACAGCGGGGCGTGCGTCCATGCGTTCGAACCAGGCATTCAGATACGGCAAGCCATCGACCTCGACCCGGGCCCAGACATAGGCGCGCGCCCACGGGTAAAGCATCATATCAGCGATTGTGTACTCATCCGCGGCGATCCAGTCGCGCCCTTCCAGCCGGGTGTTCATGACTTCAAGCAACCTGCGGCTTTCGTCGACATAGCGGCGGATCGAAAACGGCTCTTCGTGGCCGTTCGGGGCCGCGATATGCTGGAAATACATGGCCTGACCCATCATCGGACCAATATGGCCCACCTGAAAGAAGACCCATTGCATAACCTCGGACCGTTTGACCGGATCGGTTGGCAGGAACTTTCCGTACTTTTCGGCTAAATGCCACAAGATTGCGCCGCTTTCAAAGATCGCACGCCCCTCTGACCGATCAAAGATCGTAGGGATCTTGCCGTTGGGATTCAGCGCCAGATAGTCCGGGGCCTTTTGTTCCTGTTTTGAGAAGTTGATATGCGTCAGGTCGTAGGGAACGCCCGCTTCTTCCAAGAAGATGACGGGCTTGTATCCGTTCATCGTTCCAGCGGTGTAAAGATGAATATCAGGCTGCGACATCGTCTACCTCTGCGAATAACTGGGCCAAATGGGCTTCAAACCTTAACTAATCTGTCTCGATCTTCGGGATTTTCAACGTGTTTGCCACCCACTTGGTCGGGCTGGCACTCAGTTTCCAGTGGCGAATTCATTCGGTTGTGAGCTATTTGAATATTGAGTTTGCGCGTGCTTTTTTCGATGGCCTGTATCGGCGCAGCGAAGCTTTGCCCGAGGCTTACACAGAATCCGAAGCTGTCAAATCGCAATAAACCGAAACAAATATATGATAATTTCGCATACGCTGTTTTGGTTTACGTAACGCTTGATGGGCGGCGCGCATGCGTGCTTGAATTTTCCTACCATTCCGGCACCTCAAGCCGTTGGTCAAAAAAACCGGAAAGCTACTGCTTTTTGATACTGTTTGCAAAGTGCGACACCGACCCAGATCGGACAAAAAACAGCACCGTGAACGCCCAACATGGAGAAACCTGATGAAAAAACTAGCCACGCTATTGGGAAGCGCAACAGTTGTCGCAACCGGTCCTGCCATTGCTGCGGACATCGTGATCGGTGTGCCGAACTGGGCATCGGTGAATGCCACCGCACATATCCTAGAAGTCGTTATCGAGGAAAACCTAGGCCTTGATGTGGAATTGCAGAACGGAACCAACCCAATTGTATTTGAGGCTATGGACAGCGGGTCGATGCACGTGCACCCCGAGGTCTGGATGCCGAACCAGCAAAACCTGCATGACACATACGTCAAGGATAACGGCACAGTCGTTATGAACGAAAACCCTGTGCAAGCCGAACAGGGTATGTGTGTTCCGACCTATATCGCCGAACAGCACGACATCAAATCTATTGATGATCTGAGCGACCCCGACAAGATAGCGATTTTTGACACGGACGGTAACGGCACGCCAGAAGTTTGGATCGGCGCGCCGGGCTGGGCCTCGACCGTGGTTGAGAAAATTCGGGCCAAGTCTTACGGTTATGACCAGGTTTTCGACCTGACCGAGTATGAAGAGACAATTGCCTATGCCAACCTCGCCAACGCGACCAAGGCAGGCGATCCGTGGATCGGGTTCTGCTATAGCCCCCACTACATCTTTGTGACGCAGGACCTGACAGTTCTGGAAGAGCCCGCGCATGATCCGGCCACATGGACCATCGTTCAGCCGACCGATGATCCGGATTGGCTGGCCAAGTCTGAGGCATCTTCGGCATGGAATGGCGCGACACTCCATCTGCATTACGCCAAGGAGCTGGAGGAAAGCTATCCCGAAGTGGCGGCCCTGTTCCGCAACTACCAGATGGAGGGCGACGACCTAAGCGCGATGGGTAAGGCGCTGGCTGTCGACAATGTCGAAGCGGCTGACTTCGCCCGGCAGTGGGTGGCGGATAACGAAGACACAGTCATCGGTTGGCTCACCAACTAACATCCAAAATCGGGGGGCCGTCGCGACAGTTCGCGGCGGCCCTTTTCTTATATGCCGGGGCAAAGCCCTGCACATGAGGGGCAAATGGACGAACCTGTCGTAAAACTGGAAAATGTCTGGAAGATCTTTGGCGCACGGGCAGAAGAGGCCATGGCCGCCGTGCGCAGCGAAGGCATTGGAAAACCTGAAGTTCTGGAGCGTTTCAACTGCGTTGTCGGCGTGCAGGGCGCAACCTTCGAAGTGCCGCGCGGCGAGATTTTCTGTATCATGGGCCTGTCGGGGTCTGGCAAGTCGACGCTGGTGCGTCACGTCAATCGCCTGATTGAGCCGACCGCAGGTAAGATCGAAATTTTGGGGCGGGATGTCTCAAAGATATCCGAGTCTGAATTGCGCCGCATCCGGGCGCAGCAGATCGGGATGGTCTTTCAGCACATGGCGCTGATGCCGCACCGTTCGGTGCGCGACAACGTGGCGTATCCTCTGGAAATCCGCAAAGTGCCGAAATCCAAGCGATGGGCGGTGTCTGACCATGCTCTCAGCCTCGTCAACCTGACCGGTTACGAAGATCGCCTGCCCAAAGAGCTTTCTGGCGGGATGCAGCAGCGCGTCGGTATTGCCCGCGCATTGGCCTCGGACCCGGAAATCCTGTTGATGGACGAGCCGTTCTCGGCGCTTGACCCATTGATCCGGTTACAGTTGCAGGATCAGTTCAAGGCGCTGGTGGCCCAGCTCAAGAAGACGACCTTGTTCATCACGCACGACTTGGACGAGGCGATCCGGATCGGACATCGCATCGCAATCATGAAAGACGGTGTGATCGTTCAGATCGGCACTCCCGAAGATATCGTCATGAACCCTGCAGACGATTACGTGCGCGAATTTGTGCAGGGCATCTCGAAACTCAAACTCGTCAAAGCGCACTCGATCATGGAGCCGATGGGCAGCTATTCCGGGTCACTCGACGGCGCGCCGCGCGCGGATGAGGGCGCGGATCTGGACCAGTTGATCGACCTAGCGGTGAATACCGAGATGCCAGTGGTCATAACGGATGCAGGTAATGACGTGGGGATCGTGACCAAGCCGCGCCTGCTGCGTGGTATTCAAGGGGGCAAAAATGACTGACGCAACCACCGAGCTGAAAGTTACAGCCGCCTCTGATATCGAAGTCGACCGCGAGGCGCTGGACCGTTCGATCAAGGAATTCGTCGGACCGAATGGCGACTATTACGTCAATGCGTTTCACAAGATCCATGATGCAACAAGCCCTGTACCCAATACCTTCAACTTGTGGGCCGCCGTGCTGGGGCCATTCTGGTCGGCCTCGCGCGCGATCTGGGGGATGTTCTGGACCTTCCTGATCCTTGAGATCATCGCGTGGGTTCAGATTGGCCGGGGTGCCTGGGGCAATCCTGGCGCTGATTTTGCGGAACGGGCCGCGCGCCAACAGGAACGGGCGGCCGAGTTGATGGCACGTGCAGCGGATGCCACTGAAAAGGCCGATATCGACCGCTTTACCAAGCTGGCCGAGAACATCCAAAAAGCAGCGGACACCAGCCTAGAAAGGGCGGCTGCCGCGCAATCCGAAGCGGCAGGGATTCTGATCACGGGCCTGTTGATGTTGCTGGTTTTCAAACTGGTGCAGGGTTTCTACGCAGATCGGGTCTACGAAAAGCAATATTCGAAATGGCGGATTGATCCGGGCAGCACGGAAAGCGGACAGTCCAGAAGGAACACCGTGCTGGGCGCGGTTCTCATCGCCGCGATCGGCCCGTTGATCGTGTACAAATTCACGGTCAACGCATCGCTGCCCTTGCTGGATGCATTCCCGGAACAAGAGGTTTCCGCGATCTTTCTTGGCGAAGGCAACGGAACACTGTTTTCTGCCCTCGCCAGTTGGATGGAAGCCAAGATTGATGCTGCTGCAGCGGCGGGTGGAGACGTCTTTGACGGGATCGTGGCTGGCGTCCGCTCGGTTTTGGATGCGTTGACGATTGCGTTGATCGGGTCGCCTTGGCCCGTTGTCATGCTGGTCATTTGTGTCACCGCATGGCGTGCAGCAGGCCCTCGGGTTGCGATCTTCACCGCAGCGTCGCTGGCCTATATCGCGCTTCTTGGGTACTGGGACGTCGCGATGGAGACAGTGGCCTTGGTCGGCGCTGCCGTGATCTTGTGCGTGATCTTCGGCATCCCGCTGGGCATCTGGTTCGGGAAGTCGCAGCGCGCCTACCGTGCGGCAGAACCGGTGCTGGACTTGATGCAGACGCTGCCCGCCTTCGTCTACCTGATCCCGATCATCGCCTTCTTTGGCACCGGCAATCCGCCGGGCATTCTGGCCACGATCATCTTTGGCATGCCGCCGGTGATCCGCCTAACGGCTTTGGGGATGCGCGGCGTGCCGGAAAGCATCAAAGAGGCTGCGGTCGCCTTTGGTGCCTCGAAATGGCAGTTGCTGAAGGATGTCGAAATTCCATTGGCGCTGCCTTCGATCATGACTGGGGTGAACCAGACCATTCTGATGTGCCTGTCGATGGTGGTGATCATCTCGCTGATCGGCGGTGGCGGTCTGGGCAAGGAAATCCTTGAGGCGCTGCAATACGCGGCCAAGGGTCCGGGCCTGCTGGGCGGCTTCGCCATCCTGTTCTGCGCCATGGTCATCGACCGGATCGTGCAGGGGGCTTTCCGGCGAGAAGACGAGAAAATCTGAACATATGCGCCCCCGCCTGCCGGGGGCGTTTTTCTTGAAGGGGATGCAGATGACCGACCGCTATGAACAGTCGATGATGGATAACCTGTATTGGTGGGGCGTGCCGACCCTGTTCCGCTGTCCCAATACCGGCCCCGAGGGGCAGGATATCGCCTTGGTCGGCGTGCCCCATTCCACCGGCAACGGCACGACCGAGCGGGATCAGCACCTTGGCCCCCGCGCGCTGCGCCATGTCTCGGCCGTGCAGCGGCGCGTGCATTCGGTGTTTGAGATCGACCCGTGGGCCAGCGCCAAGATTGCCGATGTAGGCGACGTGCCCTTTCCGCGCGCTAATGACAACGAGGACTGTATCGAACGCATCACGGGTTTTTACAAGGACATCGACGCAGCGGGGGCGCGGCCTGTGTCGGTGGGCGGAGATCACTCGATCACCGGCGGCATAGTGCAGGCTTTGGGGCGTGGCCAACTGGCCGGGGGCGAGCCGATCAGCTTTCTGCATCTGGATGCGCATACGGATGTGTTCACCAAGGTCGATCACTTTCTGGGGGCCAAGAAATCCGCCGCCCATTGGGGCGCCTATCTGGCCGATCTGGGGCAAGTTGATCCAACGCGGTCCATGCAGATCGGCCTGCGGGGTCATCCGCGCAGTCTGGACTGGCTGCAACCGTCCTATGACTATGGCTACAACATCGTCACCATGCGCGAGTTCCGCCAGCGCGGGCTGAAGGACGTGGTGGCGCAGACGCGTGAAATGTTGGGCGATCGCCCAGTCTATATCACCTTTGATCTGGATTGCCTCGACCCCACTGTCGCGCCCGCGGTGTCTAATCTGGAGCCCGGCGAGAAGGGGTTCGACATTGACGAGGCTGTGGGGATTTTGCGTGCCGCGCGCGGGCTGAACATCGTGGGCGGAGACGTGGTCTGCATGATGCCCACCAAGGACAGCCCGAACAATATCACCGCCCTGACCGCAGCGGCGGTGATGTTCGAGATGATCTCGATGATCGCCGAAAACGTCAGTTAGCGGCGGGCGTCCACGGCTTGCGCCAGAACGCAGAGCAGTTCGAACATCAATGATATTCCCAGCCACGCGGTGCCGCCCGAAGCGTCGAAGGGTGGAGAAACTTCAACCAAATCGGCCCCTACGAGGTTGATCCCAGACATTTCCCGAATAACCTGCTGGGCCTGAAAGCTGTTTGGGCCGCCGATCTCGGGCGTTCCGGTGCCGGGGGCAAAGGTGGGGTCGACGAAGTCGATGTCATAGGTGCAATAGGTCGGCGCATCACCCACAATACCGCGCACTTCGGCCATGACATCGCCGATGCCGCGGTCGAACAGTTCTTCGATTCGGATGATACGGATGCCCTGGGCCTCGCCCCACTCGATATCCTCGGTGTTATAGGCGGTGCCGCGAATGCCCACCTGAACAAAGCGTTTGGGATCGACTAAGCCCTCTTCGACGGCCCGGCGGAACGGGGTGCCATGGGTGAACTTATGCCCGCCAAAATAGCTGTCAAAAAGGTCAGTATGGCTGTCGAACTGGATCAACCCCAGCGGGCCGGATTTGGCCAGCGCGCGCAGAACGGGCAGGGTGGTTAGGTGATCCCCTCCGGCGGTCAGGGGGATGATGCCGCGAGCGGTTAGGTCGGTGTAGAACGATGCCACGCGGTCCAGCGTATCTTCGATATCTACCGGGTTCGGGGCCACGTCGCCCAGATCGGCGCAGTTCATCATCGCAAAGGGCGCAACCCCGGTCACGGGGTTCATCGCGCGGATCATGGTCGAGTAATCCCGCAACTGGCGCGGCCCGTGGCGCGCACCGGGGCGGTTTGTGGTGCCGCCGTCCCATGGAATGCCGACCAGCCCGATATCAACCTCGGCGATCCGCGCGTGATCCAGCGTCATGCCGGGCAGGCGCATGAAGGTGGGTACGCCCGCAAAGCGCGCCAGTTCCATGGCTGAGACGGGCTGAAAGAAGGGGTCGGTCATCGGGGCCTCATTCGTCGCAAGTCCCGCCGACCCTAGCCGCCGGGTGTCAGTTGGGGAAGATCAATCAAGGATACGGAACCGGGCGCGGATGTTCGCATCTTGTTCAGGCGTCAAATATTGGGGATTGTGTGTGTCGAGGATTTCTTTCGCGCGGGCGCGGGCGGTGGTCCATGCGTCGCTTGCGCCTTCATCCGCCCAAGTGCGCGGCTCGGTCCGGTCGGCGAGTTCGGGGTAGTAATAATCGCGCTCCATCGCGTCATAGGTGTGAGTGCTGCCCAGAAAGTGCCCGTCGCCCAGAACCGACTGGCAGATTGCCTCGAACCCAAGGTTTTCCTCGGTCACTTCGATTCCGCGCAGGGCGCGATAGGTGTGGGCATGCATTTCATTGTCCAGCATGAAGCCCTCGAAACTGGCCCCCAGCAGCGATGCGGTCATGCCCGAGCTTTCATAGATCAGGTTCCCGCCCGCCAGCGCCGCCGCCAAAGAGGTGATGCCTTTCTCCGCCCCGTATTGCGCATCAATCGCCTTGGCATCGGTCATCGAGGCCGCCACACCTGACGGCAGCCCCAACCAATTGGAAATCTGCGCCGAGGCCGCGTTCAGAATCGCCGTCTCGCCACTGCCGCCCGCAAAAGACCCGGTGCGCAGGTCCACGATGAAGGGCCAGTTGGAAAACACCATCGGAAAGCCCGGTTTGATCGTGTTGACCATGACAAGGCTGGCCAGTGTTTCGGCCAGCGATTGCGCCAGAAACCCGGCCAGCGTGGCCGGGGCCGTCGCACCGGCTTGTGCCGCAGTGATGCAGGACATGGGGATGTTATGGGTGACGCATTTATAGACCACGTCCACCGCATCCTCGCCATAGCGCAGGGGCGAGATGACCGGGCTGATATGCGCCTTCAGGAACGGGCGCGCGGCGAACGCGCCGGGGCCTCCGGCGACGATATCCAGCATCTTGACGATGGGCGCGACATGTTCAGCCAGCGTAAAGGACGTGGCAATTGGTTTGGTGGTGTTGCGGATCAGCGCATAAACGGTGTTGACGTCCAGATCGAAATTGTCGGGCACGTCGGTCGCCACGCAGCACCGGGTGAACCAGCTGACATTGGGCAGCGTGTCCTGTAGCCGGGTGAAATCATGCAGATCGGTCAGGGTTGAGGGGCGATATAGCCCCGTGTCGATATCCAGCGTCTGAACCGCCGCGCCGCCGGTGCCGAAATACACCCGGTCTCCGCCCACCTCGATCGAACGCGAGGGATCGCGGCCGTGAAAGGTGAATTGTTTGGGGGCGGATTGAATGGCCTGTTCGACCATGGCGCGCGGGAACAGCAATCGGTCGTCAGGTCCGGGTCTCGCCCCTGCTGCGCGCAGGTCGCGGGCCAGCCGATCAGGTACCTCTCCCATCCCGAGGGTTTCCAGCAGGCGCAGGGCGGAATCGTAAATCTGCGTGATCTCAAGGTCGGTCAGCGGCTTAAAGGCGCCACCGATCTGACCGGGCGGGCAGGGATCAATCACAGGGGCCGCCGCGCGCTTCGCGTGCCGGGCGCGTCTACCGCTTCGTTTGCTGCCCGTGCTCATCCGGTTCCTTTCTTGCCCTGTTACCTGAACCCTAAGCGCGGGTTCACGCGCTTGGCAAAGGCCAAGTGCAATTTGCAGAATCCGCAATCGCGGTTTCGATTTTTCAATACAAGCACTGGGCGGCTTGTCGCGGGCGCGCATTGTTCCGCAAGACTTGTGGGCAGCAAAGCAGGAGCCACGTCCATGAAATCACGCACCAAAGTCGTTGTCATCGGAGGCGGGATTGCAGGCTGTTCGACCCTTTATCATCTGACGCAGGAGGGGTGGAGCGATGTGGTTCTGGTCGAGCGGAACGAGCTGACCTCGGGCACCACATGGCATTCGGCGGCGCAGGTGACGAACTTTGGAATGAACCAGACGATGGTCGGGCTGAAATCGCACTCGATCCGGCTGTATAAGGAACTGGCCGAAGACCCGGATTATCCGATCAATTATCACCATGGCGACGGCGGCATCCGGCTGGCCAATACAGAAGCGCAGATGCAGGGTTATCGCCATTTCACATCAATGGCGCGTGGGATGGACGTGCAGTTCGAGGTGATTGATGCCAAGGAATGTGCGCGCCGTCACCCTCTGATCTCGCCCGAGAACCTGATTGGTGGGCTGTGGGATCCGATGGATGGGGATATCGACCCCGCCCAGCTGTGTCAGGCGCTAGCGCGGCGGGCGCGCAAGGCCGGGGCCGAGGTGTATCGCAACACGCCGGTTATCGGGCTGAAACAGCACGCCGATGACACATGGACCGTGCAGACCGAACAGGGCGATATCGACTGCGATATCGTCGTAAACGCGGGTGGCTATCGCGTGAACGAGGTGGGCGCGATGATGGGGGTACATCATCCCGTCGCCTCGATGGAGCATCAGTATTTCCTGACCGAAGAGATTCCGGCCATTCGCGATGCCAGCCACAGGATGCCTCTGCTGCGATGCCCGATCAGCGATTACTACTGTCGGCAGGAAAAGAACGGGTTGTTGCTGGGGTTCTACGAACAGGATTGCAAGACATGGGGCCTGGACGGGATCGACCCCAACTTCGTCAATGCGCTGTGCCCTGACGATCTGAACCGCGTGACGGATGTGCTGGAGGGCGCTTTTGCCCGGATGCCCGCGCTGATGGAGGTGGGCGTGCATACGGTGGTCAACGGCCCGATCACCTATACGATCGACGGTGCGCCTTTGGTCGGGCCGATCCCGGGCAAGCGCAATGCGTTCTGTATCATCGGCCTGCGCGCCGGTCTGGGCGAGGGCGGCGGCCACGGCTGGCTATTGGCGCAACAGATCGTGCATGGCGAGGCGTGTTACGACACGTGGTGCCTTGATCCCCGCCGGTTTACGGGTCACGCGAATGTCGAACTGACGGCGCTAAAAGCCATCGAGGATTACCAAAACGAGTTCCGCTTTCACTTTCCGCATGAACACCGCCCCGCCGGGCGACCCGCCAAGACGACCCCTCTGACCCCGGTTCTGGCGGCTGAGGGGGCCGAGTTCACCGTGGTCAACGGGTGGGAGAGGGTGGATTACATCAAGCCATCGCCCGATTTCGCGCCCAGCCACAGTTTCGATTTTGACGAAACCTTCGATCTGGTGGCCGCCGAGGTTGCCAATGTCCAGACCAATGTAGGGCTGGCCGAGGTGAACGGTTTCAATCGAATCGAGATCACGGGTGCAGATCGTCACGCGTTTCTGGATCGGGTGTTCTGCGGCGCGGTTACCCGCCGCGACGGGCGTGTGGGGTTGGGTTACCTGCTGAACCACAACGGTATGATCAAAGCCGAGGCGACGGTGGCCAATCTGCCCGCCAGTGACCGGGGCCTTGAACGTATCTGGTACGGATCGGCAGCGGCCAGCGAATTTCACGACATGGACTGGCTGACCAGCCATTTGCGGGCTGACGAAGACGTCCACCTGCGCAGCCTGACCAACGATCAGACCATCCTGATCCTTGCTGGCCCCAAGGCGCGCGATGTCCTGTCCGCCTGCGCCCGCGGCGACTGGTCGGCCCAGGCGTTCCCATGGCTCAGCGTTCGCGAGTGTTTTGTCGGGATCGCCCCCGCCACCGTTATGGGTGTTAGTTTCTCGGGCGAACTGGCCTATGAAATTCATGTGCCCAACGCATCGCTCTATGCTGCGTACTTGGCTTTACGTCAGGCCGGTGAACCCATGGGCATGAAGTTGTTTGGCGCACGCGCTGTGGACTCGATGCGTATGGAGAAAAGCTTCCTGCATTGGAAATCCGACTTAATTACAGAGTTTGATCCTTTTGAAACCGGCTTGGATCGGTTCGTGAAGCTGGACAAAGGCAACTTTACTGGGCGCAAGGCATTGGAGGCGCGGCAAACGGACGGACCTCGCAAAAAGCTGGTTGTCTTGCAGGTGCACACATCGCAAGGCCCCGCGCATCCCGGAGGGTCGCTCATGCAGGGGGATAGGGTGGTTGGTACGGTCACGTCTGGCGAATGGGGGCATCGAGTCGGCCTTAACCTGGCGCATGGATTTGTTGAGCCGGAACTGGCCGAAATCGGCAGCGAAATGGTGTTGGACCGTTGTGGCGAGCATGTGGCGGTCACCGTCGTCCCGGCCTCGCCCTACGACCCAAATCTTGAACGGGCTCGGTCTTAGGTTAGGGCCGAATAAACAACATCACCATTGCCGAACGGACATTTCTCTGCTTGGCTTGTTTCGAGGTAATCGAAACAATGGACGGTTGCTGTGTCTAAATCTCTAAGCCTCCGCTGGCTGGAAGTGTTTCAACTGATCGCCAAGTCAGGGTCGATCCAACAGGTCGCGTCGGAAACGGGCTTGTCCATCAGTACTGTCTCAAACCACCTGCGCAGTCTTGAACGTGCGCTTGGCATCGAACTGGTAGACCATGGTCGCCGCCCAATGGGGCTGACCCCGGCCGGAGAGGTTTTCGCGCGTTATGTCCGAGATGGCCTGACGGTATTGAAACGGGGTGAGGCTGAAATCCGAACCGGAAACTGGCGCCACGCGACCGATCTGAGGCTGGCCCTGATCGACGATTTCGACAACCAGATCGCGCCTGATCTGTTCCGGTTTCTGGCTCAGGCGTTGCCGCGCTGTAACTTTCGACACTACACCCGCCCCAGCCATGAGATCATCGCCAAACTTCAAGAGCATAAGCTGGACGCTGGGGTCGCCACGCGGCCATCAGAACGCACAGAGGGGTTGATCGAATACCCGCTGATGCGCGACCCATTTATCGTCATTTTACCTAGTAGCATTGAAGTTCAGCCCGAAGAACTGTTTGAGCCGGATGCAAACCTTCCGCTGTTGAGATATTCGCGGGATTATATGATCGGTAAACAGATCGAAATTCAGTTGACCCGTAGCAAGTACAATTTGCCGAACCGGTTCGAACTGGAATGCAATCAGTCGATCATTGGGCTGGTTGCCGAGGGCGCGGGATGGGCGATTACCACTGCCGCGTGTTTCCACCGCGCTCAGCGATTTCATGACAGCGTCAAAGCAATGCCTTTTCCGGGCCGGAACTTTGTGCGGACCGTGTCTTTGTTTACCACCGAGGTCTATCCCGAAACGACATCGGCTTTGATCCAGAAGGCGATGGAAAAGCTGATACGCCAGCACTTTACCGAACCTATGTGCAAAAAACATATCTGGCTCAAAAATGAATTCAGGACGATGGAGGCCGAGGCAGCTTAAGTTTTGCCCGGCGGCTCAAGCGATTGACCTTCGATGATACTGGTGTCGAGCTGTTCGCCCTGATCCGTGACCTGTTTTTCGACCATCTCGACCAGTTGCAGGGCGGCCTTGCGCCCCATCTCGCGATGTGGAACGTGTACAGTTGTCAGGGCCGGGCTAACAATTCGGGCCAATTCGATGTCGTCAAATCCGGTGATTGAAACATCCTTGGGAACGCGCAGCCCGATTTCTTGAGCCCGCCGCAGCGCGCCAACGGCTAAGACGTCGTTACCGCAAAGGATGGCTGTCGGGCGCGAAGCTTGGCCTATCAACTGGGAAAACGCCTGGGCCCCGCATTCAATTTCGTAAGGCGTTTCGATGATTGTCAGATCCGAAACGTCTAATCCGTTCTGCCGCGTGGCGTCTTTTACGCCTTCGATCCGCAGGCGCGCGCGATCGTTGCCTGCGCTGACGCCGGAAATCACGCCAAGACGCGTGTGGCCCATGGCAATGACACGGTTTGCCAATGCGCACATCGCCGCGCGGTTGTCGAACCCGATCGAGGGGACCGGCGCATCTGGCGCAAAAGACCACGCGACCAGGGTAGGGATATTTCGACGGTCCAGAAACTCATAAATCTTTGGGTCGCGGTCATGGCCAATCAGCAAAAGCCCATCCGCGCCCCGCGCCGCGAGCGTCCTGATTTGTTCTTCCTCGATGTCTGGCTTGTAGGCCGAGCTTGAAACCAAAAGGGTATATCCGTGCTGGTGCAACTCTTCCTGAAAGGCTTGCAGCCCGCGCGCGAATATTGCGTTCTCCATTGTCGGGATGATCGCACCAATGGTGAATGTACGTTTGGCGGCCATCACCTGTGCAGCAAAATTCGGTGTATAGCCCAAGGCATCAACAGCCGATTGAACGCGTTCCCGCGTCGCCTTGACGACACGGTCGGGGCTGTTGAGGCAGCGCGAGACAGTCGCCGTCGAAACGCCCGCCATCTTGGCCACATCGTCCAGCGTTGGTGCCGCCCCCAATTTCGACATTATCAAACCCGCAATTCACTTTTGCCAATAAGTCTAATCTCAACGGGCCCCCAAGGAAAGCAGATATGTAAGCGCTTGCATTTTTGATGTAAGCGCTTACAAATGACTTTGGGCCGAATCCGAAGGGAGTCCGGAAAAGTGTTTCTGACCGCATCCATCATCGTGTTTGTCATCTACTTCGCGAACGTGGCTTTGGGTGCTTTTGCAGGCAGTGCCTTTCTTGGGGACGTGGGTGAGATGTTGGTCCTGTTCGCGGCGTCGATCCTGTTCGTTGTCGCAATTCTGAAAAAGGAGGCTGACCGCGACGCAGAAAGCGACGGCTGACTTTTTTGCTTGGGAGGGCAATCAATGAACAACGAAAAAACTGAACTGGCGTCGGCCGAGCGCCGCAATTTCCTGAAGCTCAGCGCCACGGGGGCGTTCACGGCGGCGCTGGTTGCCGGGGCGGGGGGCGTGCTGTGGTCATCCGAGGCCGCAGCGCAAACCGCCAAAGAAGAGAGCGAACGCGAAAAGGCAGCGGATCATGTGATGACCATCGCTACAGCCTATGTGCTGGGTGCATCACGCAGTTATCCGATCATGCAGTTGGACCTTAAGGAAAACATTCAGAACGCCACCAACGGTAAGGTCTATGTCAAGCTGGCCCCCGGTGGACAGTTGGGTGCAGGCGGATCTTTGGTGCAAAAGGTTCAGGGCGGCACTATTCAGGCCGCGCAACACTCGTTGTCGAATTTCGCGCCGTTTGCGTCGACCGTTGACCTGATCAACATGCCGTATCTGTGCGGATCGAACCAGAAATTCACCAATCTCGTGAATTCGGACACGTGGAAAAACGAAGTCCATCCCAAGGTCGAAGCTGCCGGATTCAAGGCGTTGTTCTACGTCGTGATCGACCCCCGCGTTGTTGCCGTGCGGCAGGGCGGGAATGCCATTATCACTCCGGGTGACATGAGCGGCATTAAGTTTCGCGTGCCGGGTTCCAAGATGTTGCAGCAGTATTATCGCATGGTCGGCGCAAACCCGACGCCCGTCGCTTGGGGTGAGACCCCCTCGGCCATCAAGCAGGGCGTCGCGGATGCGCTTGATCCATCTGTGGGCGCGCTGTTCGTCTTTGGTTTCAAGGACATCCTCAGCCACGTGACCTTTACGCAGGCCGTGCCGGACAGTCAGGTCTATTCCTGCAATCTGGAGTGGTTCAATTCGATGCCGGCGGACGTACAGGAAGGCATCATGTGGGCGTCCGAAATGACGAGCCACCAGAACCTTGCCAAAGTGCCCTCGGCCCGCGCCTATGCAATGGCTGAACTGAACAAGGCGGGTGTCGAGTTCCACTCGCTCAGCTCTGACCAACTGGCCGAGTGGGAAAGCGTCGGTGGATATCAGAACGCCGATTGGGATCCGTTCAAGACGGAACTGGCCGGATCGATGGATGCGTTCGAGAAATTGGTCGAGGCCGCAGGGACCCAAGGCAAGTATTTCGTCCACGACGCCTGATCGACCGTCACAACCTCATGCAGTCAGGCCGGTAAACGCCCGGACCAGAAGGCGCGCGTCTGACTGCCTGCACGCCGAGGGAACAGATGACCTTACTTCAAAACATAGACCGCAACGCCGAACGCTGGCTGCTGCTGGTGTTCTACGTGATGCTGGTCATCACCATGGCCATCGAGGTCCTGCGGCGCGAAATTTTCGCGTATTCGTCGATCTGGGGTGAAGAGATCGTTCGCTATTCCTTTATCTACCTCGCGTGGATTGGCGCTGCGGCGGCGGTCAAGGAACGCGCTCATATCCGCATCGACGTGATCATGCATTATCTCGGGCCGCGTCCCAAGGCGCTGCTGTATATCTTTGGCGATCTGGTGATGTTTGGCGTGGCCGTCATCGCGCTTTATTGGTCGTACGAGGCTGTGCATGTTTCGGCCAAGTTCGGCTCGGTCACGGATGGGCTGCGCGTGTCAAAGGTCTGGTTCCTGATGGCCGTGCCCACCGGTTTTGCGCTGATGATCTGGCGGCTGATCCAGTCGCTGATGCGCGATCTGAAATGCCTGAGGGACGGCAAGCCCGTCTTCGAAGGCGACAAGCTGTTTGACTGAGGGGACACGCGATGCTTTGGGGTTCCCTTAATCAAACCGTTGAACTGGGATGGGACTTTTACCTGCCGGTGATCCTGTTCGTTGGCCTGATTGCACTGGCCGTACCCGTCTGGGCGGCCATCGGTACGGCGGCCATCGTGATGCTAATTATGTCGGGCGATCTGCCGCTCAGCCTTGTGGGTGAAAGTCTGTTCACCGGCATCGACGCCTTTGCCCTAACCGCCGTGCCGCTGTTCATCCTGACGGGCGACGTGCTGGTCCGAACGGGGCTGTCGCGCAAATTCCTGGATGTGGCCGAGGCGCTGACTTGTTTTGCCAAGGGCGGGTTTGGCTCGGCTACCGTTCTGGTCTGCGGCATGTTCGCCGCCATCTCGGGCTCGGACGCGGCGGGTGCTGCTGCGGTGGGCCGAATGACGATCAACCGACTGGTCGAAAGCGGCTATCCCCGCCCCTATGCCTGTGCGCTGGTGGCTGCCGGGGCCTGTACCGGCATCCTGATCCCGCCATCGATCGCTTATATCATCATTGGTCTGGTGCTGGGGATTTCCGCATCGACCCTGTTTCTGGCGGCGTTGATCCCCGGACTGGCCATTTTGGTCTCGATCCTTGTGACCAATATCATCATGAACCGCATCTACGCCTATGAGGGCGGCGGCATGATGACCATGGGCGAGTGGCTGGCCAATCTGGGCAAGGCGCTGAAATCCGGCTGGTACGCGTTCATCGTGCCGGGGATAATCTTCTACGGCATCTTCTCGGGCCGCCTGACCCCGACCGAGGCGGGCGCGACCGCCGTGGTTGTCACCATTATCATGGGCTTCATCCTGCGCACCCTGACGCTGGCCGACTTTCCGTCAATGTTGGTCAGTTCGGCCAAGGTAAACGGGGTGATCCTGCCGATCATCGCCTTTTCTGCGCCCCTGGCCGAGGCTTTGGCGATCATGGGTGTGCCGCAGGGCTTTGTGACCGCCGTGACCTCGTTGACTGACGATCCATATCTGCTGATCCTGTTGATGATCGGCATCCTGATCGCGGCCGGATGTGTGATGGAAACGACGCCGAATATCGTGATCCTTGCACCGATCCTGAAACCGCTGGCGGATAACATCGGCATGAATGAGATCCAGTTCTGCATCATGATGATCACTGCGCTGGGCGTCGGGTTCATTACGCCCCCATTAGGGCTGAACCTGTTCGTGGTCTCGGGGATTACCGGCGAGTCGATCCTCAAGATTGCAGCCCGTGCCGTTCCTTTTGTTGTGACAATGCTGATCGTGGTTATTCTGATCGCCTATGTTCCGGCTGTGTCGACCACGCTGCTTCCTGAAATCTACCAATAGGGTTTTCCAACCATGCCGCGCGAGTATTTGAAAAAAGCGACGCTAACCCCGCTGTCTCATGCAACCGAGGTGCATGAGACGGTGAAGACAATCCTTGCCGATATCGAAACGGGTGGCGACGCCAAGGCCATGGAATACGCGGCGAAGTTCGACAAGTTCGAGGGCAACGTGCTGATGACTCAGGCCGAGATTGACGCGGCCATCGCGCGGGTGCCCGAAAAGCTGAAGGCCGATATCCGGTTTGCCCATGACAACGTGCGTCGCTTTGCCGAAACGCAAAAAGCAACCGTTTCCGACGTTGAGATGGAGATCGTGCCCGGTTTTGTCGCAGGGCAAAAGGCGATCCCGGTGGATGCGGCGGGTTGTTATGTGCCCGGCGGACGGTATAGCCACATCGCCAGCGCGATCATGACGGTGACGACGGCCAAAGTGGCGGGTTGTCGCCATATCACCGCGTGTTCTCCTCCAAAACCCGGAGAAGGGGTTGCCCCGGCCATTGTCTATGCCGCACATATCTGCGGGGCCGATAGCATTCTGGCCATGGGTGGGGTGCAGGGCGTGGCTGCGATGACCTATGGCCTGTTCGGACTGCCGCGCGCGAATATCCTTGTGGGCCCCGGCAATCAGTTCGTGGCCGAGGCCAAGCGTATCCTCTATGGCAAGGTCGGCATCGACATGATCGCAGGACCGACCGACAGCTTGATCCTTGCGGATAAATCCGCCGACGCGCATGTGGTGGCAACCGATTTGGTCAGTCAGGCCGAACATGGGTATAACTCACCCGTCTGGCTGGTGACGGATGATCGGGCTTTGGCGCAAAAAGTGATGGAGCTGGTTCCCACCTTGATCGCAGACCTGCCCGAATTGAACCGCGAAAACGCCTCTGCCGCGTGGCGGGATTATGCCGAAGTGATTGTCTGCTCGGATCGCGAGGAAATGGCCGCCTGTTCCGACGCCTACGCGCCCGAACATCTGACCGTTCAGGCCGAGGATCTGGATTGGTGGCTGGATCGGCTGACCTGCTATGGCTCCTTGTTTTTGGGTGAAGAAACCACGGTTTCCTATGGCGATAAGGCAACGGGGACGAACCATGTTCTGCCGACGTCGGGCGCGGCTAGCTATACTGGGGGGTTGAGCGTCCACAAATACATGAAGATCGTCACGTGGCAGCGCGCAACACGGGAAGGGTCCAAGCCTATTGCCGTCGCAACCGCCCGCATTTCTCGGCTGGAAGGGATGGAAGGCCATGCACGTGCCGCAGACGTGCGTTTGGCCAAGTATTTCCCCGACGAACAATTTGACCTGACCGCAGATGGATGACCCGCGCGCGCTTTTTGACCTGAGAGGCAAAGTTGCCTGTGTAACCGGTGCAAGCTCGGGCCTTGGGCGGCAGGTGGCCAAGGTTCTGGCGGCTGCGGGGGCGCAGGTCGTGGGCGTTGCGCGCCGATCCGAGGCTTTGGTCGGGCTGATCGAAGAGATCGGCGAAAGTGCCGATGCGGTCGTCGCCGACATCTCAGACAGATCGCGTGTAAATGCACTGACGCGGGAAGTCTCGGCCAAGTTTGGTGCGCCGGATATCCTCGTCCACGCGGCCGGGTTGAACACCCGTGAGACAGCCGATGACGTGACCCCCGAGGGGTGGGATCAGACATTGGCTGTGAATCTCAGCGCACCATTTTTTATAAGCCAGTCGATGGTTCCTGAGATGAAAAAAAAGGGGTGGGGCCGTATCGTGAATTTCGCCTCGCTACAGACTACGCGCGCCTTTCCGGGTGGTGTTGCCTATGGTGCCACGAAGGCGGGGATAGGCCAATTGACCCGTGCAATGGCCGAGGCATGGTCGCCCTTCGGCATCACGGCCAATGCAATAGGGCCGGGGTTCTTCCCAACCGAACTGACGCGCGCCGTTTTTGATGATCCTGAGTGCGCGGAACGTAATGCGGCCCAGACCTGTATTCGCCGCAATGGCGAAATGGCGGACATCAACGGCCCGATCTTGTTTTTGTGCTCGCGCGCGTCGGACTATGTCACCGGGCAGGTGCTGATGGTTGATGGGGGGTTCACCGCAAAATGAAGGCTTTGGTCTATGAAGGTGTCGAACACGTGGCCTATCGGGATGTCCCGGATGCCAAGCCCAATCCGGGCGAGCACCTCATCCGGATCCAAGCGGTCGGGATCTGCGGGTCGGACATGCACGCCTATCTGGGCCATGATGCGCGTCGACCGGCACCGTTGATCCTTGGACATGAGGCGGCTGGCGTTATTGTAGGCGGCCCTCGTGACGGCGCGCGGGTTACCATTAACCCGCTGGTTTCCTGTGGACGTTGTAGTGCTTGTTCTGCTGGGCGCGAAAACCTGTGCCCGGACCGTCAGATCATCTCAATGCCGCCCCGTGAAGGTGCTTTTGCACAGTTTGTTGCCATGCCAGAACGAAATTTGATCGAGGTGCCGCAGCATGTCAGCCTTTCACAGGCTGCTTTGGCGGAACCGCTGGCCGTGGGGTGGCATGCGGCGCGCCTTGGGCTTGAGGCGTTGCATTCATCCATGGAGCGTCGCGCGCTGGTGTTGGGCGGCGGCGCCATCGGGGTTGCCGCTGCGCTGGCCCTGTCCGCAATGGGGGTAGAAAACGTTCAGATTGTTGAGCCAAACACATTGCGACGCGCATACTTGCAAAATGCGATCCCTTTTGAGCTAGTCGCTGAAACCACCGATACGTTTCCGCTGATCATTGATGCGGTCGGGTTTGCCGCGACCCGCGCGACGGCCTCCGCTCTGGCACAGCCGGGCGGGGTGATCGCTCATGCGGGTTTGGGTGAGGATAGCGGCGGGCTGGATGTGCGCCGTATGACCTTGCAGGAAATCACGTTTTTCGGCACCTATACATATACGGCTGAGGATTTCCGAGAAACCGCACAGGCCATTTTTGATGGCCGTCTGGGTGCGCTTGATTGGGTCGAGGCACGCGCGTTGTCTGACGGCGCGCGCGCATTCCAGGATCTGCGGAGGGGTGCGGTTTCCGCGCCCAAGATCATCCTCGCGCCATGGGAGTAGGAGGCTTTTATGTACAAGAAAATTCTCGTGCCGATGGCGCTGGATCATGGGTTGTCACAGCACACATTGCAGGTTGCACGTGCCTTGTCCGCCGAAGATACCGAGATCATAGCCCTGCATGTCTATGAAATGCCGCAAGGGTCGGTCAGCGCATATCTGGATAAGGACGTAGTCGCCGAAGGGTTCCGCGCTGCGCGCAACCTTCTGCGCGAAAAAGTGTCGGATATTGAAGGGATCAAGTGCGATATCATCAAGGGCCACACCGCACGGACCATTATCGACTATGCCAGTGACAACGACGTTGAATGCATCGTCATAGGGTCGCACAAGCCTGGCCTCAGCGACTATTTTCTGGGGTCGACCGCCTCGCGCGTCGTCCGTCATGCGGCCTGTGCCGTGCATGTGCACCGCAGGCCGTAACCCGTCAATCGCGCTTTTGCGCCCCAATCAGGACTGACAAACTGGACATGAACATAGACAAAAAGATCACGGATGATCTGATGGCCAACGATATCTCGTTCGTCACCACCGTCCCGTGCAAGCAACTGGCGGGCGTCATCGCCGAGATTGATGAGCGTGATGGCATCTACCACATCCCTTCCAACAAAGAGGATGAGGGGATGGGCCTGTGTGCAGGTGCATGGATGGGCGGAAAGCGCCCGGCCATCATCATGCAGAACACGGCAATTGGTGTAACGATCAACACGCTTGCGACGTTGATTCAGTACTACCGGATGCCGCTGCCCATGCTGATTTCGTATCGCGGAGAACTGCGTGAACCCATCGCCTGTCAGGTTGAAATGGCGGTGCACACCAAGGCCCTGCTTGCCCAGTTGAACATCCCGACCTACCACTTTCACCATCAAGCGGATGTCGAGGAATTGGACGCAATCCTGAAATACACTTTCATGTGCAACAAACCGGTCGCCATTCTGACCGATGCCAACTTTTGGGGAGGCTACGGCGACCAATGATCCGTTCAGAAATCCTTAAAGAAATCGCTCCGATCTTGCGGGATCAACTGGTGGTCTGCAACATTGGTATCCCCAGTCAGGAGCTTCACGCAATCGACGATCAGCCGACCAATTTCTATATGTTGGGCACGATGGGTCTGGCCTCTTCCATCGGTTTGGGTTTGGCGCTTGCCCAACCTAAGCCGGTTATCGTCATCGACGGCGATGGGTCTGTTTTGACCAATCTTGGCACTTTGCCCACTATCGCCAATAACGTGGCTGACAATTACATCCTGCTGATTGTCGACAACGGGTCATATGGGTCGACGGGCGATCAACCCACCTATGCCGGGCAAAAAACCTCGCTTGCCAAAATGGCCGAGGCGGCGGGCTGCGATCGGGTGATCGAATGTCAGGCCGAGGATACAGGCCGCGTGCTGCAGGAGGCGCTGGACGCCAAGAAAATGACGATCATCGTCAGTAAGTGCGAAAGCGGTAACGCGAAAATGCCACCGATTACGATGGACCCCGTCGTGATCCGAGACCGGTTCATGAAAGCCGTGCAATCCTGATGCTGTCAAATTAGTCGAGCCGTCGCTTGCGTTCCGCAGGCGACGGTTTTATTGGCCAGTTTCGTCAGTTGCAACGCAACTGCGACGCCAAGAGCCGTTGGCAAGTTGGACTGGTTGTGTAAACCAAGTCCCAAAAAAGGCGCGACGTTCGGCCCTGCCTCAGGTTTGAAGCCTAATTTGATTCAAACTGGGAGTAGCGGCTGATGAATTCGTGCAGGCAAAACGTGACGCGACAGGAAGAGGCAACCTGAAGATGAGCGGACTTGCACCTGCCTAAGGGTAGGTATCCGTCATGCACCGGGTTGATGAGAGGTAAGACATGGTAACGGCGCCAACGATTTCGGGTGTTGATCCCCGTGATGTGATGAACACGTTTGCGCAATATGGGTTCCGTAAGACATCCATGGAAGACATCGCGAAGGCGGTCAGGCTGTCCCGTCAGTCGATCTACAAGAAATTCGGCTCGAAGGAGTCCTGCTATACGTGGGCGCTGAGAACTTATACCGAAACCCTGTACCGGAATGTATTTGAGCTTTTGGAGAAAGGTGACGGCGCTCCGCTTCAAGTTTTGGAAGAAGTCCTGCTTCATGTCGTGAGCGACTCGTTGGAAATATCCAAAACGGACCATGGTGCAAAGCTGCTGGAAGATGCGTTGGAGATTGCGGCGGCGCAGCCGGAAAACTGGCCAGGGGCCTATGTTGCAAAACTGGGTGAATTTCTGTTGCGGCAAGGTCTGGCGTCCACTTCGGAACGCGCGCAAGACCTTTCCTATCTGGTCATAACCGCCGCGCGCGGCGCGTTGGTCATTTCCCAGTCGAAGGAAGACTTTGTATTGGAGATCCGCCGCTTGCTGCTGGTGATATTTGTCGAGGAATAACCCGGCTGGCCGTTGATTTATTAAACTTTTCCGGTGCTACCAAAGCCTGATCTTTTTTCCGACGCCTCCGACTGGCCATTTCCAAGCCGAAGGAAAATTTGAAACGCCGCACTAAGGTGACCACGCAGTCTTGGTCCTTCGGTGGCAAAGTCTCATTTCCGCCCAGATTTCGTCAGATCAACCACAAATTCCGGCTTCAGAAAGGTCTGGTCAGTTGGCTCAGGGGCTTTGCCGTGAAACGGATTGTCGAACATCTAAACCGGGAAAAGCGCAGACTTTATTCCATTGCCTTCCTCGCGTTCTCGGCGGGTTGTGTTCTGTACTCGCATGTCGATGCTACACGGTTGGGATTGCCGCTGCCGGTTCTGGCGGGGTTTATTTACATGGGGTTGATCGTCTGCGCGTCTGCGATCACGTCTTATTTCCTGCCTAAGCTGACCCGCGTAACGGACGCGGTGGCCGTGACCCGCCTTGGGTTCGCATTGTGGATCGCCAGCACCCAAAACTATGAACTTGCGGCCTCTCCCATGATAGGCGCGACAATCGTTGTCGGCGGGGCAGCGATCCTGCTGCAGGTTCGTTCGTGGGTTCAGGTGGCGCATCAGAATGTGCTTGAGACGATGTCACCTAATTTCGCTTTTGACGCCTCGCCGCAGCGTATCAAATTACCTGTGACCTGATACGCCCAGCAGCGGGAATTGCGGTCCCAGACGCATTTCCCGTTTGTGTGCAAAGCAACCGGCTAGAACCGATAGGTTGCCCCAAATAGCGGGCCGGATTGATCAAACTTGAAGTCGCCGCCGTTTATTTCGTGATCGAACGAGATATAGCGGTACCCCCCTCTCAGCAACCACCGGTCGTTGATTGCATAGTCTGCGGTCAGCAGAACTTGCCAGGTTTCGCTGTCGCTTGCGAAACCGCCATAGTCAAAAAAACCGGTTCCGGACCACCGTTCATTGAACCTCATGCGCGCTCGGACGCCGATGACAGGGTCGGTCCAACTTTCGTCGACATTTACCATTCGTCCCGGCGCGGCTCCCGGTAAAACGGTAAAATCTGTTTGGGTTCGGAACCACCGGAACCCTCCGGCCAAATCGACGGTCGAGGTGTCTGAGGTCAACACCCTGTACCCCAGGTAACCGCTCAGGAACTGCGTGGTCAGTGATGTTTCGACTCCGGAACTGGCCGGACCGGGCGTGTCGTTGCTGAACGAAAGGTCGGTATAGTTATAGTCGGCCAAAATCGACCAACGCCCGTTGGTTGCCGCAAATGTACCCATGAACGCCAGATCGAGGTTTTCCAGCGCGTCTGAAAAGGCCAGAGTTCCCTCTACTGTTCCATTGGGCGTTTCCTGGGACACTTCTGTTTCGGGCGTAAACAGGTAAATCGTGGCCTGATAAGACCAATCAGACTGTTGCGCGTAAACTGACGTGGGCAGCGTCGCGGCGAATGCCAGTTTCAGTGCGGTATCTCTAAGTCTTTTCGTAATAGCCATTGATCCCTCCCAAGATCGTTAAGCGTGAAATTGTATGTCAGGCGACCGCTTCGCTTTTGGTCTCCCCTTGTGAAACGCGATTGATGTCGGTTTCCGGAAAGAACTCGGACCAGACATGCCAGAACACGCCCGCGCGCAGCGTTTCGACACGTTTCAACCGGCCCTGATCCGACATCCCCCAAAAGTCACAGCGCGTCACAGGCTGGCCGCTGTCATTGTACCATACGCCAAGGCTTTCGTATTTGGGGTCCAGGCTTACGACTACATCGCGCCCGCCGACATTGGCGTTGACGATCCAATTGTTGTCGACCACGAAGTCATCCGTCCAACAAGCGGCGTCATTGCCAATAGTGATCCCCCAAACATAGGTTTTGTTGGGCAAGCGATTGTCGGTCCGATCCATGTTGTCCATGACAGGGGCGTCCTCTTGATGCTGACGCCCGATGCCCCAGCCGAACGTGATCTCAGTGATCATGTCCAGCAGACGCAAAGCCAGATTTGGCGAGGGTGGGTTCAGAAAGACTTCGCCCTCGGGAAAGGCTTTCTGAAAGCCGCGAAACGTCATCCGGTAGGTCGGCCAAGGCGTCATTTGCGCTTCGGGCCGCAGGGGGCAGGCAAGGCCATCGGCCTCTGGGTCCCGGTCGGCTTCGCGGAACCCATAGATGTGTTGGATTGGCTCACCGGTTTCATTGTCGCGCAGGATCAGGTTGTTGCCGTGCTGTGCCAGAACTTCCAGATCAAGACGCTTGCCCTCGATCCGGGGGGCATAGCCCTGTCCAAGATTTGCCATCGCGCAATAGGTCATCACGATGTCCTCTCCGCCCAACCCGTTCACATCGCCAGCCAGATGAGGCCTCATGATCTGTGCATCGGGATGCGCGCGGGCGTGTCCCTTGTTTTCAATTACGATAACGGGCGCTGACGGGCCGACGTATTTCCGGGCTTCTGAAATCGGGAAAAAGGCGGCATCGTTCAGTTGGTTTCTAAGTCCCAAGTGGACCCAGACATAGGGAAATCCATAAAGGAAGATCACAAGCAAAGCTGAAATTATCCATAGCCAGAACAGCCCGCTGCCAAAAATGAAATGCACCAGCGTAGCGACCACGAAGCTTCCCAGCCCAACGGCGATCAGGGTGTATTCATGCCGGATAAAGCGCACCATGTTTTCGCGCTTGACCTTCAGTAGCATCTGCGAAACGTCCCCAAGATCGCGAAAGTACAGAAATCCGATGCCAAGCGAGATGACCAAGCCAAAAGCGAAAATTAGATTTGCAGCCATTTGTGTTCCTTGATGTCTATAATGCTTGGGCCTTTGGCAGGGTTGCGGCAAAGGGGGTTCTGATTACTGCATGGACGAGCCTTGTTTGGCGAGAAATGCCTCGACCGCCCGCTGGGTTTCCGGTCAGATGTTTTCGATCCCTTCATAGGGAACACCAATCGCAGGTTGAGTGTCCGGGAATTTCTCTTTGCGGGCCATGTGCCGGCCCAGTATCCGAACGAACTCGGCCCCGCCCCACGCGCCTCGTCCACGGCAGCTTCATCCTGGGCCCATTTCTGGGCGTATTGCGCCTGGAGGACATTGAACTCTGCATCGTGCTGGATCGGCGCATCTTGTGCGAAGGTCTGCGAACAATTAAGGCTCGCCGACAACGCGACCAAGCAATGCAGTTTCATAGAAATCCTCCCAATTGTGCGTGCTAAAGTCCTGTTTTGTCGCTAAAGCGCTGATCACATAGAAACATTACTATGTAATTCTGACAAGCCTTGCGCCCTGCGAGGCACCAAGATTGCCGTTTCTATGGCCTTGGAACGTAATGAATCGACGACCTGATTAAGCCCACAGAAGATTCTCAAACTTTTGGCTCAAATTGGTCGCTTGGCGGGAATTTTCGCCCGCTAAAGTCTCTAATCAGTAAACAGTGCGCCGATGTGCTTTGTCACTGTTCTGAGTATTGATCGAAAAACCTCTCAAGTCGCTAAAAATGCGTCGATAATTTTCCAAGCGAGGCTGTGAATGATAATTGTATGGCACGTTGAGTAACGAGTTAAATTGTGTACGACTAAATTTATGGGAGCCGTTTCCACGAGTTAGGGAGATGGCTCCCTAAATTTTTGAATTAGCAGATTTTTGGGTGATAATTGTGGTGAAGGCCGTGGCCGTCTTCCCATCTTTACAGGCTCTGCACTGATAATACCCTTTCAAGGGTGATCTCGACCCATTATGTGCGGCGCCATTTTATACGCCAATACGGGACATGGTTTGGTCTTGTGTGCCCTTGTTCACAGAACATGTTCCGGGTCTGAGTTAACCTGAGGTAAGCTTAGGAGGCAGTCATGTCCCACCCGACCAAAAACGAACCCTTTGTTGACCCCTCGAATTCAAACGGAATCGTGTATCCCATCCTTCGAATTCTGCGTCTGTGTTCCAAGATGCAGCGTCAGGTGAACCAATATCACTGAACCAATAAGACGCTGAGTGTGCGGAAGGTCCGGCACACTTGTGCGGCTTACCGCTGGTATCGGCTGGTGCCCAAGCGAGCCACCAGTAGAAACACAAAACAAGCGCCGAAAAAAATGAACAGCGCAGGTTTGTCGGCGCTACGGCCAAGGTCTACAAAAATCTTGGCCGCCAAAGCCATGAGAACCGGGGAAAGAGGAAGGAGATACTGCGTGCTGCTTCCAAAGCCGCCGTCCCAAGACCGGAACCAGACGTTAAGGGACTAAAGCAAGGCTACGACCCAGATAAGGGTCCACACTTGTCTGTTCTTCTTTCGCTAGCTCACGAAGGGTACGATCGCTGTCACCGTTCTGGGTATTTCAACAATGGGCGATCCTGCGGATTAATATCCCCGGATTTGGTGGCAAAGTCCCCGGCAATAGCTGAATTATCACAGCGTTAATATTGGGTTAAATTAGAGGGGAATAGGTTGTCCAAAGTAGTTAGTAACGAGTTGAACATGGTTAAATATATCTCAAAGGAGCTGTTCCCAGCAGCGGGGAAGTCCAAGACAGCGGATTCGGGTCTGCGCGGGAATGGCTCCTCAAGGTTCATTAGGGATGCGATGGAGTTGATAGCTCCTATTTCCGTATGCGCGTTGCTGTTGGCCTATTTCCTGCACAACGCATCCGCCGAAAGCTACGCCGCGCTTCTGATGTAAGCGAGGCAGGCTCACCCCAACATAGGGTGAGAGGCTCCGAATGGACCGAGCCCTTCAAAAGACATCTTAACATCATGCGCGCGCCCTTGTTTTTGTCATTCAGCGCAGTTCCCAGCCCTTCAACACTATCAACTACCGCTTAGCGATAGGCGACCTTCTGGGTTCGCGACCTATTTATAGTCAATTGGCATCAGGACGTTGCGCTTGGCGCGGGGGTGGTGTTGTGTCGTGTGGAATGCTGAAAAGGACGCGCGCCATGACCAAAGAGTTTCGCCAGCATGTTTTTGTTCCGCCTGCAGGTGCAGCGGATATTTTGCTGGTCCGACACGGTGAATCCGAGCCGGCGATACCGGGCAAACCCTTCCCGCTGAAAGACGGGCATGGCGATCCGGCCTTGCATCCGAATGGCGAAAGTCAGGCCGAGGCCGTTGCAGCGCGGCTGAAGTCGGTTCCTTTTTCTGCCGTCTACGTCACTACATTGCGACGCACCCGCCAAACAGCGGCACCGCTGCTGGAGCATCTGGCCTTGGAGCCGATCGAAGAACGCGATCTGCGCGAAGTTTTTCTGGGCGACTGGGATGGCGGAGAGTACCGCATTCGCGCGGCCGAGCGGCATCCGGCTTTTCAATGCGCTGAGGCCAGCCATGAATGGGGTGAGATTCCGGGGGCGGAAACCACAGCTCAGTTCACCGGGCGTGTTCGCGCCGGGTTGTTGCGGATCGCAGCGGCGCATCCCGATCAGCGCGTGGCCGCGTTTGTCCATGGCGGGGTGATCGCCGCCGCCATGTCGATTGCCACAGGCGTGCCTGCCATGACTTTTCTGGGCGCGGCCAATGGCTCTTTCACCCGGTTGGTGATCCATGGCGATAAGATGGTGGTGCGCGGGTACAATGACATGGCGCATCTGGAATAGCGCCCGCAGGAAAGGCTGCGCCGTGCTTTAGCTCATTGTCAGAACAACTTTCCCCATCGCTTTTCTATCATCCATCAGCTTGAGGGCCTCGGCAGCCTGTTCCAGGGGAAAGCTGGCTGAGATCTGGGGTTTGATCTTGCTCTCCGTGTACAGTGTGAACAGGTCCTTCATATTCGCGGCATGTGCCGCAGGATCGCGCATCACTGACGCACCCCAGAACACACCAACAATCTGGCAGCTTTTCAACAGCGCAAGATTGGCCGGTATCTTTGGAATGCCCGCAGGGAAGCCAACAACCAGAAACCGCCCGTCCCAGGCCATGGCGCGGATGACCGGCTCGGCATATCCGCCGCCGACTGCGTCATAGGCCACGTTAACCCCATTCGGCCCGGCCAGCGCCTTGACCTGCGCCGACAGTTCTTTTTGTGCGTCGCGGCTGTCCATTTTACGTGCATAGATGAGCGTTTCATCTGCGCCAATCCGGCGGCAGAAATCGGCCTTTTCCTCGGACGAGACGGCCGCAATTACGCGCGCACCCATGGCCTTGCCCAGCTCGATCGCCGCAGCCCCTACGCCACCGGCAGCGCCAAGGATCAACAGGGTATCCCCATTAGCCAGATAGCCGCGGTCCTTCAGCGCGTGATAGGACGTGCCGTAGGTGAAAACAAAGCAGGCTGCATCTTCATAGGGCATGGCATCGGGGATTTTCGCCGCGCGCCACGCGTCAATCGCGACATGGGTGGCAAATCCGCCATATGAGGTCAGCGCGAGTATCCGATCGCCCACCGCCAGATCGCTTACGCCTTCACCCAAGGCAACAACTTCGCCCGCGATTTCGCCGCCGGGGGCAAACGGGCGGGGTGGCTTAATCTGATAAAGATCCCGAATCATCAAAGTGTCAGGGAAATTCAGCCCTGCCGCGTGGACACGTATCACAACCTGTCCCTTGCCTGGCGTCGGGTCCGGCAGTTCAGTCAGTTCCAGTGTTTCGGGGCCGCCCGTGGCGGTGCTTAGCATGGCTTTCATGGGGTCCTCCTCGCGACGCCTGAGCGCTCTTGGCAAGCATCATCGGGCGTAGAGAGGGGTTGTCAACACGAAATTGAAATGCAATTCTGCACAGCGGAACGGCGTCGCAGAGCTTGGGTTCTGTGAGGCGTGGGAGGACGCGATGCACAATATTACCGAGCCGAATCTTTTCCGGGCTGCTTTGCGTGCGTGGCTAGAGGAAAACTGCCCGGCCGAGATGCGCGATCGTAGTTCAAGCGAAGCAACAATCTGTTGGGGCGGCAAGCGCTGGGAGTTTGAATCGCAGGCGCAGAAAGACTGGCTAGAGCGGTGTGCGGCACAGGGGCTGACAGTTCCCACATGGCCGCGCGCCTATGGCGGGGCCGGTCTGGATCGGGCGCGGGAAAAGGTGTTCCACGAAGAAATGCGCCGTATCAGGGCGCGTTCCCCGCTTGAAAGCTTTGGTATCTGGATGCTGGGGCCTGCGCTGCTGCAATTTGGAACCGAAGAGCAGAAATTGCACTATCTGCCGCCAATCGCGCGCGGCGAAATACGCTGGTGTCAGGGTTATTCAGAACCCGGCGCGGGGTCTGACCTGGCGTCCTTGCAGACCAAGTGCGAGGACAAGGGGGATCACTGGCTGGTCAATGGCCAGAAAGTCTGGACGTCATATGCAGACAAGGCGGATTGGATTTTCGTGTTGGTGCGCACCGACCGCGACGCGCCCAAGCACAAGGGGATTTCCTTCATTCTGGTCGATATGGAAACGCCCGGCATTTCGACCAGCCCCATTCGCCTGATCTCGGGAGAGTCGCCTTTTTGCGAGACCTTCTTTGATGATGTCAAAGTGCCCAAGGAACAGGTGGTGCATGAGGTCAACAAAGGGTGGGACGTGGCGAAATACCTGCTGACCCATGAACGCGAGATGATCTCGGGCGGGGCCGGTGGGTTGATGGGGTCGGGCCGGTCTCTTGGTGCGGTGCTGACCGACGAAAGTGACGGCGCCCTCGGCGCCAGTCTGCGCGCCGAGGCTATGCAGACCGAGATTGATGCGTTGGCCATTGGGCTGACGCTGGAACGCTACAAGGATCAGGCCGAAGCAGGTCACGGCGCAGGTGATGCCTCGGCGATGTTGAAATACATGGGCACTGAGCTGAACAAGCGCGTGTTTGAGGTGTTGATGGACTCGGGCGGGTCGGACGCACTGGAGTGGGATGGGTCTATGGGCACACGCCCGTCCGATTGGCTGCGCACCAAGGCGAATTCCATCGAAGGTGGCACGTCCGAGGTGATGCTGGGCATTGTAGCCAAGCGAGTCTTGGGATTGCCGTCGTGACTTTGGGCGCAAGCGGTTGCTGATCATGGGCAGAAAGGGTCACGCATGACCAAATTGGTGAAAACCGAAGAAGAGTTGATGCTGGCTGATGCTGCGCGCGGTTTTTTGGATCAGGCCGCCCCGGTTGGTAAGCTGCGCGCCATGCGGGATGCGGGCGAAGCGCATGATCCTGCGCTTTGGGCTGAGATGGCGCAGATGGGTTGGGCCGGTATTCTGGTTCCCGAGGCGCAAGGCGGGTCGGATATGGGCCATGCCGCCGCCGGGGTTCTGGCCGGTGAAATGGGCAAAACACTTGCTGTGACGCCATTTATCTCGACAGCGGTAATGGCGGCAACTGCGTTGCGGCGGGTGGCGGATGATAGGGCTTATGCCGCGCTGCAGGCGATCGCGGCGGGTGAACGAACCTATGCGCTGGCCATCGACGAAGGCCGTAAACACGCACCGGATAAGACGACATTGGCCGCCACCAAGGACGGCAACGGTTTCCGTCTGAACGGCGACAAGAGCTTTGTGGTGGACGGCGGCTTTGCCGACCGATTGCTTGTTCTGGCCCAAGCGGACGAAGGTTTGACCCTGTTTGATATACCCGCCGACCGTGACGGCGTTGAACGGTTAGTTTCGGATATGATCGACGCGCGCTCGTCGGCGCGGATTAGGTTTGTGGATGTCGAGGCCACGGGCGAGGATGTTCTGGGCACGGTTGGCGATGCCATGGAAATCTTGCGGCCGACGCTGGAGGCTGGTCAGGCCGCCTTGGCGGCCGAGGCCGCAGGTTTGGCCGCCGGGGCCTTTGGTATGACGGTTGAATATCTGAAAGAGCGTAAGCAATTCGGCGTTCCAATCGGCGCGTTTCAGGCCCTGCAACACCGCGCGGCGCATCTTTGGTGCGAGACCGAAGTGACCAGTTCCGCCATTCTGCACGCCGGGCGGATGCTGGATGAAAATCCCAAGGACGCCACCCTTGCCGTGTCGCTGGCCAAGGCCCGAGCGACCAAGACCGCAAAGCTGGCGGTGATGGAGGGGGTCCAGATGCATGGCGGCATCGGCATGACCGATGCGTTTGACATGGGGTTCTACATGAAACGGGCGCGGGTCTCGGCGGAATGGCTTGGGGATTATAGTTATCACGCCGAAATCGTGGCCGGATTGCGGGGGTTCTAATCGCACCGGGGCCCGTTCGCCCCTTTGGTTAAATGTGAAGTTTTCGAAACAGACAGCATAATCCGTCGAAAGGACAAACGAAATGCGCGACGCAGTGATCGTCTCAACAGCACGTACCCCGATTGGCAAAGCCTATCGCGGCGCTTTCAATGCTACCACCCCGCAAGCTCTGATGAGCCATGCCATTGAACACGCGGTGCAACGCTCTGGCGTTGATCCGGCCGAGATCGAGGACTGCGTCGTGGGTGCCGCCCTGCAACAGGGCTATCAGGCGGGCAACATTGGCCGCCAAGCCGCTATCAGGGCCGGTTTGCCGGTAACAGTGGGCGGTATGACGCTAGACCGTCAGTGCGCCTCGGGGATGATGGCGATTGCTACGGCAGCCAAGCAAGTGGTGCACGATGGCATGGATGTAGTGATCGGCGGCGGCGTTGAGAGTATTTCGACGGTGCAGACGCCTGAGATGCGCGTGGGGCGCGACCCGTGGATCGTTGAACACAAGCCTGAGCTTTACATGACCATGCTTGAAACCGCCGAAACCGTTGGCGAACGCTATGGTCTGAGCCGTGAATATCAGGATGAATACGCCGCGCAGTCTCAGGCTCGCACCCATGCCGCGCAGCAGGCAGGCAGGTTTGACGCCGAGATCGTTCCGATGACTACGGTGATGAAAATGCAGAACCGCGAAACCGGCGAGATATCAGAACATGAGGTGACGCTGGACAAGGATGAGGGCAATCGCCCCTCGACCACGGTCGAGTCTCTGGCCGGTCTGCAGCCGGTGTTCAAGGATGGCATCCACATCAAGGAAGGCAAGTGCATCACGGCGGGCAATGCCTCGCAGTTGTCGGATGGGGCATCGGCCTCGGTGATCATGGAGGCCAAGGTTGCAGAACAAAAAGGACTGGAACCTCTGGGCCGCTACGTCGGTGTGATGGCTGCTGGGTGTGAGCCGGATGAGATGGGCATCGGTCCCGTCTTTGCCGTACCCAAGCTGCTAAAGGCGCATGGCTTGACCATGGACGACATCGACCTGTGGGAATTCAACGAGGCCTTCGCAGTGCAGGTTTTGTATTCCCGCGACCGTCTGGGCATTCCCAACGAGATTATGAATGTCGATGGCGGCGCGATTTCTGTCGGCCACCCGTATGGCATGTCCGGCGCGCGTATGGTGGGTCATGCCCTGATCGAAGGCAAGCGGCGCGGCGCCAAATATGTGGTCTGCACCATGTGCATCGGTGGTGGCATGGGCGGCGCTGGCCTGTTCGAGGTTCTATAAATGACCGCTTGGAACCGCGACGATTCACATCTGCCGAAGGTTCTGCGGGGTCTGCGCATTCCGATGATCGGCTCACCGCTGTTCATCATCTCGAACCCTGACCTGGTGATTGAGCAATGTAAGGCAGGCATCATCGGCTCTTTCCCAGCGCTCAACGCGCGAGAGGCCGAAGGCGAGCCGCCCCTGCTGGACGCCTGGTTGACCCGCATCAAAGAAGAGTTGGACAGGCATAATCAGGAAAACCCCGACAACCCGGCCGCGCCTTATGCGGTGAACCAGATTGTGCACCGGTCAAACGGACGGTTGCAGCGGGACATCGACATCTGCGTGAAGCACGAGGTCCCGGTCTGGATCACCTCTTTGGGCGCACGGGTCGAAGTGAACGAGGCCGCGCATTCCTATGGTGGCGTCGTGTTTCACGACATCATCAACAACAAGTTCGCAAAAAAAGCGATCGAAAAAGGGGCCGATGGTCTGGTGGCCGTAGCCGCCGGAGCAGGGGGGCACGCCGGATCGCTGTCGCCTTTCGCCCTGATCCGTGAAATTCGCGAATGGTTCGATGGACCGCTGGCGCTGTCTGGGGCGATTGCCTCGGGCAACTCGCTGCTGGGAGCTTTGGCGATGGGGGCTGATTTCGGCTATGTTGGGTCACCCTTTATTGCCACGGATGAGGCCAATGCCGATCCCGGCTACAAACAGATGATCGTGGACAGCGCTGGGGATGACATCGTCTATTCTTCGCTGTTCACCGGCGTCTGGGGCAATTACCTGCGTGGGTCGATTGTGAATGCAGGAATGGATCCTGAAAACCTGCCCACAGCGGACCCGACCTCGATGAATTTTTCGACTGACCGCGAAAAGCCCAAAGCGTGGAAAACGATCTGGGGTTCTGGCCAAGGCATTGGCGCGGTCAAAAGCATCGAGCCTGCCCGGGCGCTGGTTGACCGAATTGCAGATGAGTATCTGGCTGCTGGCGCCAGTCTTGCGCGGCAGTTTCCGGGCTGAATATGGCAGAGCTTCTTCTTGTCCGCCACGCACAGGCCTCGTTCGGGGCGGACAATTACGACAAACTCTCGGATCTGGGGCACCGGCAGTCTGCTCAATTGGGCGACTGGTTGCAGGGCACGGGTTGGGTTCCGGACCGTCTGATCACTGGTACATTGGCGCGCCATGCCGAAACGCTGGCTTCGATGGGGTTTAGTGCGACGCCCGAACGACATGCGGGTTTGAACGAGTATGATTTCAAGGACCTGCTAAACGCACGTTTCGGCGGCGACGTTCCCCAGAGGGTACAGGGGGATCGCAAAACCCATTTCCGTGCGCTAAGGGAAACCATCCTGCACTGGCAGGAAGGTGGCTTGCCCGACGCGTCGGAAAGCTGGGCCGAGTTTTCGGCGCGCGTCGCCGCTGCCTTGCGTTTTGTCACACAAACCGAGGCCCGGCGGGTTCTTGTGGTTTCGTCCGGTGGACCCATTGGCCAGATCACGTCGTCTGTATTGAATGCGCCCAATCCGCAAATGATGGAATTGAACCTGCAACTTCGCAACACCTCTCAGTCTCGGTTCCTGTTCTCATCGCGGGGTGTCGGGTTGACCGAATTTAACGCAATCCCTCACCTGCACCCTGTAGCGCAGGCCGAGATGATCACTCATAGCTGAGGAATTACGATGTCCCAATCGACCCAGACCCTAGATGCAAAGGCCGTGGCTGACTATCTGTCTGACAGGATTGAAGGCTTCGAGGGACCGGTCGAGTTCACGAAGTTTGAGGTCGGTCAATCCAATCCAACCTTCTTGCTAAGCACGCCTTCGCATAAATATGTCCTGCGTCGCAAGCCGCCGGGCCAGTTGTTGAAATCGGCTCATGCGGTTGACCGAGAATACCGGGTGCAAAAGGCGTTGGCCGAGACGGACGTGCCCGTGTCAAAGATGCATCTTCTTTGCGAAGATGAAAGCGTCATCGGCTCGATGTTCTATGTAATGGACTTCATGGACGGGCGGCACTTCAACTTTCCCGAATTGCCCGATGTACCCCGGCACGAGCGGGGCGGTATTCAGAAGGCGATGAACAAAACACTGGCAGACTTGCACAGCGTCGATATCGGCAAGGTGGGCCTGTCGGATTACGGGCCGCCGGGGAATTATTTTGAACGTCAGATCGGCCGCTGGTCAAAGCAGTACCGCGCTTCGGAAACCGAGACCATCGCGGCGATGAACCGGCTGATGGCGCGTCTGGTGGATGAGGCCCCCGAGGATGACGGACAACGGACGCTGGTGCATGGCGATTACCGCATCGACAATATGCTTTTCCGCAAGAGCAGCCCGGATGTGCTGGCTGTTTTGGATTGGGAATTATCCACCATTGGCCATCCCTATGCAGATTTGGCCGCCGTGATCATGCAATGGCAGATGCCGCCGGGTGGTATGGGCCGCGGGCTGGCAGGCGTGGACCGCGCCGCCGAAGGTTTGATGACCGACGAAGAATTTGTCGCCGCCTATTGCACCTACCGGGGGTTGGATGGAATTGACCATTTCGGCTACTGTCTGGCTTTTTGCTTCTTTCGTATGGCCGCAATTATTCAGGGCGTTTATAAACGAGCTTTGGACGGCAATGCATCCAACCCCGAGCGTGCGCGACAGTCGGGGCAGTTCGTTCCGATCTTTGCCGAACATGGGCTGCGTGCGCTGGATAGTGGTTGGAATTAAGGGGTAAACGATGGTCGAGGGCACCAGTGAGGAACTGAAAGACCGTAATTTCATCACCGCTTTGGCGCGGGGGCTGGATGTTCTACGGTGCTTTCGCGAAGGAGATACCGCACTTAGCAACACCGATCTGTCCAAACGAACCGGACTGCCGAAGGCAACCGTTTCGCGCCTGACCCACACATTGTGCAAGCTGGATTATCTTGAGGTCGACAATCGCACTGGCACCTATCGACTAAGCGCGGGCGTTATGCTTTTGGGGTTTGGCGTATTGGCAAGTCTGGACATTGCCGAACGCGCACGGCGCGAAATGCTGAAGTTGCGCAATGGTCCCAACTCGTATGTTGTTGTGGCTTTGGGCGAACGGCATGGAATGAATGCAGTTTATCTGGCGACCGAAACCTCGCGTGAACAGGTTTCCTTGGTGGCCCGTGTTGGGACGGGTCTGCCTTTGTTCCGCTCGGCCATGGGGCGGGCGATATTGACTGCGATGGACGAAGATGAACGCGCCCAGGCATTTGAGATCGCGCGCACGCAGGACAGCGATACCGAAGAGTTTCGACAAAGCAGCTTCAACACAGCACAGGAAGAGATGGACCGGCTGGGTTTTTGTACCGGCTATGGAGATTGGCGACCGGACGTAAACGGAATCTCGGTTGCCTTCAGATCGGTCATCGACAACCGGGTGTTCGGTCTGAACGTAGGAGGCCCGTCTTTTCACCTTACCCCCAAAGAGCTGGAAACGGTCTATGGCCCGATGCTGGTTGAAGCCGGGAAAAATCTAAGCCTGGCGTAGGGGCCGAAGTTGTCCGGAGCCTGAGTTTCGATTGGACCGGCTCTGCGGCAAGTCTTGGAAATTTCTTTAGCCGGTTTGTTCGTTTTTTTAGCTATTGAACAAAAATTTTGCACCGGTGATCAGAACGCTGCTCAAGATTTGGGTGGCGCCTTTGGGTCTCTTAACTAATTGATTGTAGGCTATAAAAATAAAAGGAACTGTTGACTCTTTTCGGGGGTGTGTCACTGTGAGCCTGTGTTTTCCGGCACTGCGGAGGAGGCGTGTGTCGGACAATAACAGGGAGGAACAATGATATGAAAAATACAACAATGCGCGGCCTGAGTGCAGCGCTGGCAGTGGCGATTAGTGCAACTGCCGTATATGCCGAGAATATCAAGATTGCCTTTATCGACCCACTGTCTGGCCCTTTTGCGGCAACGGGCAATCAGGGTCTTGCGACGTTTAAGTTTGCCGCCGATGAACTGGTCAACAAAGAAGGCGGTGTTCTGGACGGTCAGAACTTTGAAATCGTCGCATTCGACAACAAGATCAGCCCCAAGGAATCGCTCATTCAGTTGCAGGTGGCGATCGACCAGGGCATCCGTTTCATTGCGCAGGGCAACAGTTCGGGCGTGGCCAACGCTCTGACCGACGCTATCGACAAGCACAACCGTCGCAATCCCGACAATCAGGTAATCTTTCTGAATTACGCGGCCGTTGATCCGGCCCTGACCAACGACAAATGCAATTTTTGGCATTTCCGCTTTGATGCGAATGCAGACATCAAGATGGATGCACTGACCGATGTGATCGCGGCAGATGATGGCGTCGAAAAAGTGTATATCATCGGGCAGGATTACTCTTTTGGTAAGGCTGTGGCCGCCGCTGCGGTGAAATTCCTTGGCGAAAAGCGCCCCGATGTCGAGATCGTCGGGAACGAGTTGCATCCGATCGGCAAGGTCAAGGATTTCACCCCCTATGCCCGTAAGATCATGGCGTCAGAGGCAGATCTTGTGATCACCGGCAACTGGGGCGCAGACATGCTGAACCTCGGAAAGTCGGTGCTTGAGAACGGTTTTGAGGGCCCGATCTATACCTATTACGGCGCGGCTGACGGCATTACCGCTGCGTTCGGGGAATCCGGCGTCGGATCGCTGCGGGTGGTTGGCGAAGGCCAGATCAACCCACCGGTCTCGGACCGTGCTGCCGCGTTTGTGACGGGCTTCAAGGAAGCCTATCCCGACACCGACCCGGCACAGCCGCGGATTGCCAACGTGGTTGAGATGCTGGCCAAAGCCATCAACGAGGCGGGCACCGCGACAGATATGGCTCAGGTTGCCTATGCTCTGGAAGGTATGGAGCATGACAGCATCTGGGGCACCAAGCTGAAAATGCGCGAGATTGACCATCAGATCATTCAGGACGTGCACATTCAGGCCCATACTGACGACGTGCAGTTCGACTATGACAACTCGGGCTTCGGGTTGAAGGCTGAGGACACGGTCACAATGGCGGCTGCCGATGCGGCAACCACCTGCAAGATGAAGCGCCCCTAACGCCTATGAGCGCTTGCAGCCTGCCGCGTGCGATGCGGCAGGCTGGTCTTGTCTGATGTTGTCAAATTCTTCGTGAAAGGGGACAGGCATGGAATTGATTGCCGTCAACCTGATCGACGGGCTGGTGACAGGGTTGCTTCTGTTCATGCTGTCCGCGGGTCTTACACTCATCTTTTCCATGATGGGTGTTCTGAACTTTGCCCATGCCAGTTTCTATATGCTGGGGGCGTATTTTGCTTTTCAAATCAGTGTCTTTCTGGGGTTCTGGATGGGGCTACTGATCGCGCCGGTCGTTGTCGGTGTTCTGGGCGCGCTGGTCGAGCGTTATGGTTTGCGCCGAGTCCACCAATACGGTCATGTGCCCGAGCTAATCTTCACCTTCGGTCTGGCTTTGCTGATAGAAGAGCTGGTGCAGTTCATCTGGGGCAAAAGCGCGATGCCCTATGAAATTCCCGAGATTTTGCAATTCACCGCCTTTTCGATCGCGGGCAATGCTATCCCGGCCTACAAGATTTTCATGATCTTCACCTCGGTCACGATCTTCCTCGTGCTGCTCTACATATTGACCAGAACGCGGGTAGGACTGATCATTCAGGCGGCCCTGAGTTACCCCAAGACTGTTGAGGCGCTGGGACACAACGTGCCGCTTGTCTTCATGGGTGTGTTCGGCGTCGGCACGGCTTTGGCCGGTGTCGCCGGTGTGATCGCGGGGCCGGTCCTATCAACCTTTCCGGGCATGGCTTTCGTGCTGGGCTCGATCGTGTTTGTCACCATCGTTATCGGCGGATTGGGCAGCCTTGGTGGTGCGCTTGTCGCGTCGCTGATCATCGGCTGGCTGACCACGTTCTCCAAGGCATATAACGTGCGTATGGAAGACATCCTGAACGGCATCGGATTTACCACGCCCGACCCGATCTGGGACAGCGCATGGCGCGATCTCTGGACGCTGACCTCGCCGCAGATCGCGGACATTCTGCCTTATATCCTGATGGTCCTGATCCTTGTGTTCCGGCCCTATGGTCTATTCGGAAAGCGGCAGGCATGACACAGACATCTCAAATCTCTGCCAGCAGACAGGCACCGGGCCTTTCGCTGGGCGTCGTCATGCCGTGGCTTCTGTCGGCTACCGCGCTGGTGCTGTTGCCGATGGTGTTCACAGCCAATTCTGCCATTACCGTCATGAACCAGATGGCTATCACCATCATCTTTGCGCTGGCTTACAACATGTTGCTGGGGCAGGGCGGTATGCTGAGTTTCGGCCATGCGGTTTATATGGGTGTAGGCGGGTTTGCCTGTATGCACTTCATGAACATGTCCGACTTTTTCGCCGCGCTGCCGCTGCCGGTTTTGCCGATCTTTGGCGGGCTTGTCGGGATGGGGCTGGCTATTGTCGTAGGCAGTTTCTCAACCCGCAGTTCGGGCACGGTTTTTGCCATGATCTCGCTTGGCGTGGGTGAGTTGATTGCCGCTTGCTCCATCATCATCGTCGTGTTTTTTGGCGGCGAAGAAGGGATCAGCGGTGACCGGACCTATGGCCTGCCTTTCTTTGGCATCGAGTTCCTGCGCCAGATCGAGGTTTACTATCTGACGGCCTTTTGGCTTATGTTGTCGGCGCTGCTGATGTTTCTATTCTCGCGCACGCCCATTGGCCGGATTGCCAATGCGGTGCGTGACAACCCCGAACGGGCCGAGTTTCTGGGCTATTCCCAGCGTTGGGTGCGGTTTCACAGCTTTGTCGCCTCGGGGTTCTTTGCCGGGGTTGCAGGGGCGCTGTTTGCGATCAACTACGAAATCCTGACGGAAGAGAACCTGAACCTTGCCACCTCGGGTGAGATCCTTCTTGTGACGTTTCTGGGCGGTGTTGGTTTCTTTTTCGGTCCGATCATCGGGGCCATCGTGTTTACGCTGCTGCGCACGGTGCTGGGGCTGGAAACCGAGCTTTGGGCCCTGTATGTCGGCCTGCTGTTTCTGGTCACCGTGATGTATTTCCCCGGCGGTTTGGCCGGGCTGTTGATGATGCATACGCCGGCGGTCAAAATGAAACGGCTGAGGTCGCTCGTCGTGCCCTATGCCAAGGTGCTGGTCCCCGGAGCGTTTGCAATTATCGGAGCGGCCTGCCTGATCGAGATGGTGTTCCACCTGCGCCATGCCCCGCCGGGGGATCATCAGATGACCTTGTTCTGGATCAGCTTTGACAGCCACACGATCCTGCCCTGGACGCTTTCAGCCGCTCTGCTGATCGGCGGCGGTTGGCTGGCTAAACGGTTCGCGCCTGAGATGGCCAATAGCTATCACGTGGCAACCAGTCTGGATGGAGGTGGCGCATGACGTCTGCTCTTGAAATCACCAATCTGAGGAAAAGCTTTGGTCAGACCGAGATCATCCGGGGCGTTGACCTAAGCGTGCGCAAAGGCGAACGCCATGCGGTGATCGGGCCGAACGGGGCTGGAAAATCCACCTTGTACAACCTGATCACCGGGCGCTTTGCCCAGACTGCGGGCACTGTGCAATTGCATGGGCAGGATCTGCGGGGCAAGGCTCCGTTCCAGATCAACCGCCTTGGGCTCAGCCGGTCGTTCCAGATCACCAACATCTTTCCCAATATGTCGGTGTTCGAGAATATCCGCTGCGCATTGCTTTGGACGCGCGGGTACAAGTATTCTTTCTGGACGCTTGTGTCGCGCAAACAGGATCTGACCGACGCGACCGATGAAATCCTTGCACAGATCAACCTGACCACCCGCCGGGATTTGCCAGCAGGGGTTCTGTCTTATGCCGAGCAGCGCGCGCTTGAGATTGGGATCACCATCGCGGGCGGGGCGGATGTCATCATGCTGGACGAACCCACCGCAGGCATGAGCCATTCGGAAACCGACTATATCGTCGAACTGATCCGTCAGGTGACCGAAAACAAGACGCTGATGATGGTGGAACATGACATGGGTGTGGTCTTTGGTCTGGCCGACCGTATCTCGGTTCTGGTTTACGGTGAGATCATCGCCACCGGCACCCCCGAAGAGGTGCGCGGCAATCCCCGAGTTCAAGAAGCCTATCTGGGCACCGCGATGGAGGATCACTGATGCTCGAAGTCAGGGATATGCACGCCTACTATGGCAAAAGCCACATCCTTCAGGGTGTGAATCTGAACATCGCCGAGGGTGAGATCGTGGCCCTGCTGGGGCGCAACGGGGTCGGGCGGTCCACGACCTGCAAGGCGGTGATGGGCGATGTCGAACCACATGGTTCTGTCCGGTTCAAAGGGCAGGAGATCGCCGGTAAAAAAGCCTACGAGATCGCCAATCTGGGCATCGGTTATGTGCCTGAAAACCGGGATATCTTTCCCGGTCTTACCACGCGGCAAAACCTGATCCTTGGGCTGAAACCTGGCCAGAAAGACGGCGAAGGCCGCTGGTCGATGCAGAATATGTTCGACATGTTCGAAAACCTCGATAACCGCGCCGACGTTGAGGCCAGCGTTTTGTCCGGCGGAGAGCAGCAGATGCTAACCATGTGCCGGACCCTGATGGGCGATCCCGATCTGGTGATGATCGACGAACCGACCGAGGGGCTGTCGCCGCAGATGGTCAAACGCGTGGCCGAACTGTTGCAGGAAATCGCCGGGCGCGGCATCTCGACCCTGTTGGTGGAACAGAAGCTGGACATCGCTTTGGACATTGCCAACCGGGTCTATGTTATGGGTCATGGCCACGTGGTGTTCGAAGGGACGCCGCAAGAGTTGAAACAGCGCGACGATATCCGCAAGGAATGGCTGGAGGTCTGAGCGCGCCACGTCGCAAGGCAGCAAAAGGGGGCGTTTGTAGCCCTCTTTTTGTGCGTTGGTTACGGGGCGGAGGTCCTATGCCGGTTGGATGATCGGGATGATGATCCCGTTGAAGGGGGGAAGATGACCGAATTTTTGCAAAGTCGCGATTTGGGTGACGGCGTGATGGCGTTGACGTTGGCGCGGGGGCCGGTGAACGCTCTGGACCCTGATTTTCTGTACGGCTTTGTCGACGCGCTAAACAATTTTTCAGCGCGCGACGATGTGCGCGGGGTGGTTCTGGAAAGCGCCTGCAAGGTTTTTTCCGCCGGTCTGGACCTAAAGGACGCCATGGATTTGGATCGCGAGGCGCAAAACGGTCTGGTGGATGCGTTGAATCATGCATTCCTCACCCAGTTCTGTTTTCCGAAACCGCTTGTTGCGGCCGTGAACGGGGCGGCCATCGCCGGTGGGTTTTTCTTTGTACTTGCAGCAGATTGGCGTGTGGCTGGTCCGAAGGCCAGTTTCGGTCTGGCCGAAATCCGCGTGGGCGTTGACCTGCCCATTGGCCCGCTTGAGATCGCGCGCGCAACGCTTGAACCCAACACGCTGCGGCGGTTCCTTCTGACCGGCCAGCCGATCCGCGCAGAAGATGCTGCGGCGCAAGGTGTGGTGGATGAGTTGGTCGAGGTTGAAACCCTGTTGGATGCCGCGCAAAGCAAAGCGCAAAAGCTGGCCAGCTTGCCCGCCCTGACTTATGGCCGGGTCAAGCGGCAGCTTCGCGCCCCGGCAATTGAAGTGATCGAGGCTGAAATGAAACGGTTGGCGGGTGACACGGACCGGTCTTGGTTCAACGAAGAAACCCGCGACGCTATGCAAAGGATGCTGGCATGAGCGAAGGGTTCGACTTGGCGCGGCTGGAGCGTATCCGGCCCTGGATGCAAAGCTATGTTGAGGCGCGCAAATACCCCGGGGCCTCGGTCCTGGTCAAGCGTAACGGGACCGAGGTGTTCTATGCCGATAGCGGTCTGCGCAACATCGAAGAGGACCTGCCCTTCACCCGCGATACCATTGCGCGCATCTATTCCATGACCAAACCGGTGACGTCTGTGGCGCTGATGACACTGGTGGAACGGGGCTTGATCCATTTGGGCGCGCCAGTGTCCGAGTTCATTCCGGGTTTTGCCCGGATGCAGGCGCTGATCCCGGGTGCCACTCGCTTGGATCAGACGGAACCGGCTGCTACGCCGACCTTGCAGCAACTGCTGACGCACACCAGTGGTCTCAGCTATTCCTTCAACCCCGGTCTGGTGGCCGAGGCGATGGCGGATCAAAGGCTGGATTTCACCCCCAAACGCGGCACTTTGGCCGAGGTGGCTGATAAGGTCGCGGCACTACCACTGGCGTTTCAGCCCGGCACCCGCTGGATGTATTCGGTCGGCATCGACATTGCAGGTCGGGTGGTCGAAGTTGTTTCGGGCAAGACACTGGACCAGTTCTTTGATGAAGAGATTTTCCAGCCACTTGGCATGCCGGAAACCGCATTCAATGTGCCTGTGGATGCGGGTGACCGGTTTGCCAATCTCTATACGCCGCTCGATGATCCGATGGCGCTGAATGCGGCTAAAGACGGAGGGGATACTTTGCGTTTGGCCGATGATCGCAAGACCTCGCCCTATCACACCACCAAGCAACGCTCGGGCGGCGGCGGGCTGGTTGGCACCATCGACGACTATATGAAATTTACCGAGATGCTGCGGCGTGGCGGCGACGCAGGCGATCATCGTATTCTGTCGCCCAAGACGCTGGCCTTCATGATGTCGAACCATCTGAAGGGCGATATTGCCGAGATGGGCATCCCCAGTTTTGCCGAACAGCCAATGGTCGGCACCGGTTTCGGCATCGGCGGATCGGTGACGCTGAACCCCGGTCGGGTGGGTGTGCCCGGCAGTGTCGGGGATTTTGCCTGGGGTGGCATGGCCTCGACCGCGTTCTGGGTCGACCCGGTGCATCAGATGAGCGTTGTGTTCTTCACCCAACTTTCGCCCAGTTCATCCTATCCATCGCGAGCGCAATTGCGCGCCCTGATCCACGGAGCTTTGATCGCATGACTGGGCAAAACACTGGCCGTCCGATCCTTTGGCAACCAACGCTGGAACAGGCGCAGGCTACCCCCATGGCCGGGTTCATTCGCTGGCTTGGGGCCGAACGGGGTTTGGAATTTGCCGATTACCCCGCGCTCTGGGATTGGAGTGTCACGGATCTTGAAGGATTCTGGTCTGCCGTTTGGGAATTCTTCGATCTACGCGCCAGTGTGGAACCCACGATTTTCCTGGCCGAACGGAAGATGCCCGGCGCGGTCTGGTGCCCCGGCACGATGCTGAATTACAGCGATCAGGTATTGCGGTGGGCAGAGGTCCAGCCTGACGCGACTGCGCTGATCATTGAATCTGAGACCTTTGGGGTGGCGTCACTGACATGGGCCGAGCTGCGTGATCGCGTGGCGAATCTGGCCGCGAACCTGCGACAGATGGGGGTGGGGCAGGGTGATCGCGTGGTCGCCGTCCTTCCCAACACCGAAACGGCGCTTATTGCCTGCCTTGCAGCGGCCAGTCTGGGCGCGATCTGGTCGCTTTGCGCGCCCGACATGGGGCGTGTTGCCATTCTGGACAGGTTCCGACAGATCGAACCCAAGGTGTTGATCGTGCAGGACGGCTATACCCATGCGGGGAAAGAAATTGACCGTCGGTCCCTGCTGCAAGAAATCCGCTCTGGGTTGCCTTCGGTGCAGCACACACTTTGGGTGCCCGTCGCAGGCGAGGTTCCCGATGATGCGCACGCTTTCGGCCCGCTGACACGGGGCGATGCGACGTACCAAAGCACGCCCGTCCCCTTCGATCATCCGCTGTGGATCGTCTATTCCTCGGGCACGACGGGGAATCCTAAACCCATCGTGCATGGACATGGCGGCGTGTTGCTTGAAAGCGCAAAACGCAGCCTGCACCAGAACCTGACGCAAACCGACAGCTATGCGTGGATGACGTCATCTGGCTGGATCATGTGGAACACACAGCTATCGGCGCTGGGCCAAGGGGCGACAGCCGCGTTGTTCGATGCTGCGCCCAATCATCCGGACATGATGGCCTTTTGGCGTTTTGCCGCCCGGAACCGGCTGACGTTTCTGGGGGCGGGGGCCGCGTTTTATGAGGCTTGCCTCAAGGCAGGCATACGTCCTGCCGATCTGGACCTGTCCGCGCTCAAGGGTCTGGGATCGACCGGATCACCGCTGAGTGCGGATGGCTATGACTGGATTTACGGCAACGTGAAGTCCGATCTGTGGCTGGCCCCGATCTCGGGCGGGACCGATATCGCCAGCGCTTTTGTCGGCGGCAACCCGATGCTGCCCGTGCGCGCAGGTGAAATGCAGTGCCGAATGCTGGGCAATGCCGTGCGCGCCTTCGACGAGGCCGGAAATGAGGTGTTCGACACTGTTGGTGAACTGGTATGCACTGAACCGCTACCTTCAATGCCCCTGTATTTCTGGGGGGATGAGGATGGATCGCGCCTGCATGACAGTTATTTCGACACTTATCCCGGCATCTGGCGGCATGGCGACTGGATCGAAATCACGCCCGAGGGCGCCTCGGTAATCTATGGCCGTTCGGACGCCACCATTAACCGCAAGGGGCTGCGGCTGGGCTCGTCCGAGATTTATCAGGCCGTTGAGGGGTTGGCGGAAGTGATGGATTCACTGGTGGTTGATCTTGAGTTTCTGGGCCGCGACAGTTTCATGCCGCTTTTCGTGGTGCTGGCCAAAGGTCTGACGTTGGACGACTCTATGAAGGACAAGATCAATGGTGCAATCCGCAGCGCCATTTCCGCGCGCTTTGTCCCCAACGAAATCATTCAAATCACCGAGGTGCCGCGTACCTTGTCGGGCAAGAAGTTGGAAGTTCCGGTGAAAAAGCTGCTTTTGGGTGGTGATCCTGCCCATGTGGTCAATCGGGATTCCATGTCGAACCCCGGCAGTTTCGACTTCTTTGTCGACTACACCAAATTGCGCGAGGAGGATCTGGTGCGGGGGTGATTTTGCGCACATAGGTTTTGCCTAGCGGCCAGCCCCTGCGACTTAACGCCAAAAGGACCTTTACCGTTCTGAAATGAAGAACGGGAATATTACGCAACTAAGGAGGCGTGATGAAAGTCGATAAAGCTTGGATTCCCCGCATGGCCGCGCGTGACGACTGGCTGGCGCAAACCACCGAAAATATCATCGAACCCGAGCGCGAGATCGTCGATCCGCATCATCATCTGTGGGTGCGGCATGGGTATGTCTATGAGATGGCCGAGCTGCAGGCCGATACTTCAAGCGGGCATAACGTGGTTGAAACGGTCTATATGGAATGCCGCTCTTACTATGATCCAGCATCGTCAGACCCGCTTGCCCCGGTAGGCGAAACCCGGCAGGTCGCGGCATTGGCCCGCACCCATACCGGCCCGGCGCGTCTGACTGGGATTGTCGGTTTTGCCGATCTGCGGAACCCGGATTTGGACGCCGTTCTGGATGCTCATGTCGCTGCGGGGCAGGGGTTGTTCAAGGGAATCCGCCACGCCGGAGCCCGAGATGCCGAGCCTGAACAATTGTTCCTGCCGGGTCGGGGGCCGAAAGACCTATATTCGGACCCGGATTTTCGCAGGGGCGTGGCGCGCCTGGGTGCGCGGGGGCTGACTTATGACACGTGGCAGTATCATCACCAACTACCCGCTTTTACGGATCTGGCCCGAGCAGTGCCGGGTACCACGCTGGTTCTGGATCACCTGTCTACGCCTCTGGGCGTGGGGCGGTTTTCTGGACAACGCGACAGCATCTTTGCCCAATGGAAAGATGACATCGCAGCCCTTGCGGAATGTCTCAATGTGGTTGCCAAGCTGGGCGGCATGGCCATGCCCGATAATGGGTGGGGCTGGCATGATCGCAGCCAGCCACCGGGTTCGGATGAATTCGTCGATGTCATGGCCCCCTGGTATCACCACATGATCGCCTGTTTCGGGGCCCGGCGCTGCATGTTCGAAAGCAACTTTCCGGTCGACCGTATCTCGATCAGCTATCCGGTGTTGTGGAACGGCCTCAAGAAGATCGCCGCCGATTACAGCGAGAAAGAAAAGGCCGCGCTGTTCAGCAGCACGGCCCGCAGGGTTTATGACCTGTGACCAGCGTCCTCTATGTCGATTGCGGAGGCTAAACGGGGTGCTTTATTCTGGCGTTCCGGTCATGGCCGCGCCGTAAAACCGGTTGAGTTTGCGCATGCCCCCCAACCACCTGTCGTAGTTATCGGTCTTGTTGCGCATATAACCCAGCACCTCGGGGTGCGGCAGGATCAGGAAAGTTTCGTCTCGGATGGCCTGCAGGCAGGCTTCGGCCACGGGTTCGGCTTCTAACATACCGTCTTGCGAGGCCACTCCGTCCTCGTGTCCGCGCGTCATTTCGGACCGAACCGCCTGCGGGCAGAGCAGCGACACCCCGATGCCCTGATCGCGATAGGTGAAGGCCAGCCATTCGGCAGCTCCGACCGCGGCGTGTTTGGTAACCCCATAAGCCATCGAGCCAACCTGATTGAGCAGCCCAGCAGCCGAAGCGGTGTTCAGCAGATAACCACCCCCGCGTTCTATCATCCGTGGCACCACATGGCGCGCCGCCCAGATATGGGACATCACGTTGACCTCCCACATACCTTGCCAGATGTCGTTGTCGGTTTCAGGCCCACCGATACTGAGGATACCGGCGTTAGAGCAAAAAATTCCGATCGGCCCAACCTCGGTTTCGGTTCTGTCGATCAGCGCGGCAATGTCATCCTCTTTCGAGACATCTGCTTTGATGGCGACGCCGCCGATCTGGTTCGCGGTCTCTTCCGCGCCGGGCAGGTTCAGGTCGGCGCAAACAACCGATTTGGCACCCGCCGCAGCAAAGGCCGCAGCCAAAGCTTTACCGATGCCACTGGCGGCACCGGTTACGACAACGATTTGTCCTTCGATTTCCATGGCTTTCCCCTTAGGTCCACATCACGGCGCCGCCATCCACGGTCAGCGCCTGACCCGTGATATAGCGGCTGGCGTCAGAGGCCATGAACGCTGCGATACCGGTGAAATCCTCTGGCTCTCCCAGTCGGCGCAGGGGCACCTGGCGCAGGTAGGATCCCGCTATTTTTGGATTGTCCCACAGGGCGCGGGCGAACTCGGTCTTAACCACACCGGGGCATAGCGCATTGACCCGCACCCCCGCCGGACCCATTTCCATCGCCAGGTTTCGCACCAGCGCGATCAGCGCCAGTTTCGAGATGTTGTATGTGCCCAGCGTGTCAGATGGCTTGAACGCGCCGACGGACGAGGTGAACAGCATCGAACCGCCGCCCAGCCCCTCCATATCCGGGAAGACCGCATTTGCCAGCCATAGGTTCGACTGGACGTTGGCCTGCATGGTCTTTTCAAAGGCTTCATCCGTGATGTCGCGCATTGAGCCGTAGAACGGGTTCACGCCAGCGTTTCCGATCAGGACCGAGATCGGCCCCACCGATTCACGGGCTGCTTTGGCCAGTGCCTCAACCTCTTGCCTGTTGCCGATGTTGCAGGTCATTGGCGTTGCGGCCTTGCGACCCACGGCGTCGTTGATTTCGGCGGTGGCGGCCTCAAGCGCTTCGATCTTTCGCGCCGAGATCACCACATTGGCCCCTTGCTGTGCCAACCCTTTTGCCATTTCCAGCCCCATCCCGCGGGACGCGCCGGTCAGCAGGGCATTACGCCCGGTCAGATCAAACATGTTGTTCATCGTTTTTCCTTACGGCCCGTCGAACTGCCTTCCGCCTTTTGTTCCGGCTGATGTACCTGCCTGACGTTCGTTAGAAGCCAAATAATCCTTGACCTCTGCCCGCGCGACGACGGCGTGGTGGACTTCATCCGGGCCATCAGCAAAACGCAGGGTGCGCTGGCCGGTATACATCTCGGACAGGGGCGACCATTGCGAAATACCGGTCGCGCCGTGGATTTGCATGGCCTGATCAATGATTTGACAGACTTTTTCCGGCACCATCGCCTTGATCATCGACACCCAGATGCGCGCCTCTTTGTTGCCCATCGTGTCCATCGCCTTGGCGGCCTTGAGGACCATCAGGCGCATCGCCTCGATCTCGATCCGCATGCGGGACAGGGTTTCCATGTTCTTGCCCAGATCCAGAAGTTTTCTGCCAAACGCCTCGCGGCTGATACCGCGCGCGATCATCAGGTCTAGTGCCCTTTCCGCTTGACCGATTGAGCGCATGCAATGGTGAATTCGCCCCGGCCCAAGCCGCAATTGCGAGATTTCGAACCCGCGCCCTTCGCCCCACAAGATGTTGCTTTCGGGGACGCGCACATTGGTGAACCGGATCTGCATATGCCCATGCGGAGCGTCATCCTGACCGAAAACATGCATAGGGCCTACGATCTCGACACCCGGCGTGTCCATCGGCACTAGGATCTGGCTTTGCTGACGGAATGTCTCTGCGTCGGGCGAGGTTTTCACCATCACGATCATGATCTTGCAGCGCGGATCGCCCGCGCCCGAGATGTAATATTTCTCGCCATTGATGACCCATTCGCCGTTTTCCAGCACGGCGCGGGTGCTGATATTGCGCGCGTCAGATGAGGCCCTGTCCGGTTCCGTCATAGCAAAAGCCGACCGGATTTCACCGGCCAGCAGAGGTTTCAGCCATTTTTCCTTTTGTTCTTCGGTTCCGATCCGCTCCAGCACTTCCATGTTGCCGGTATCGGGGGCCGAGCAGTTCAGCGTTTCCGAGGCCAAGGGGTTTTTGCCCAGTTCAGCGGCGATATAGGCATAGTCGAGGTTCGACAGACCCTCGCCGGTTTCGGCATTGGGAAGGAAAAAATTCCACAGCCCCGCATCGCGCGCCTTTTGCTTGGCGGTTTCCAACAGTTCAAGCTGACCGGGGGCATAGGACCAGCGGTCGGCCCGGCCATGGCCTAGCCGGTGATATTCTTCGGTAATAGGATCGACGTTTTCAGCGATGTGCTTGATCACCTTTTCCAGAAGCGGCTTGGCCCCTTCGGACATTTCCAGATTATTCATATCTGCAACGGTTTGGACCATGTCAGGTCTCCTGTTTTGACGAGCGCGGCTCGTTTAGCGGTTGACCCAATTGGGCTTGCGTTTCTCGGCAAAGGCTTGCACGCCTTCTTTGAAATCCTCGGTCTGGGCCAGATCTTTCAGTACCTCGCGCGAATGCTCCATGCTTTCGCCAAAGCCCTCGATCTGGGCCATTCGGTTCAACACACGTTTGGTGGCCTTTACAGACGACGGTGACACGCTGCAGATGTCATCCGCCAGTGCCATCGCGCGGGTCATCAGATCGTCATGCGGGACAACTTCGTTCACGCAACCCAGTTTCAAGGCTTCGTCCGCGTCAACGGTGCGGCCGGTAATCATCATCTCTTGCGCCGCGAGGCGGCCGATATAGCGGCTCAGACGCTGCACGCCGGACGCGGCGGCGAAAAAGCCGACTTTCACTTCGGGCAAGGCGAATTTTGCGCGGTCCGAAGCCAGAATGATGTCGCAGCTCAGTGCGGTTTCAAACCCGCCGCCCATGGCAAAGCCGTTAACGGCTGCGATGACCGGCTTTTCCAGATCATAGCGCATGGCCAGCCCGGCAAACCCGGTCTCGGGGATCGGTTGCGGGCCATGTTTGGCGGTGAATTTCAGGTCGTTGCCTGCCGTGAACGCCTTATCCCCTGCGCCGGTCAGAACGGCGACCCATTGATCCTCGGCGGCGGCAAACTTGTCCCAGCAATCGGCCATTTCGTGATGCATCGGGGCATGGACGGCATTGTAATCCTCGGGGCGGTTCATGGTGACCAGCAGGACATTGCCCCGTTGTTCGGTGGTGATGAATTCGTATGACATGATGTCTCCTTCAGACGCGTGCGGTTTTCAGACCACCGGTGTCAATTTCAGTAAATTTCCCACCTTCGGCAGCCAGCTTTCGCAGCATCTCGGCAGGCGCAAAGTCAGGGTCTTCAGCCCCCAGTTTTTCCATGACCTCCAGCACTTTGGCCGCGCCGATCATGTCGCCGTAATACATCGGGCCGCCCTTGTCCGCAGGCCAGCCATAGCCGTTGATCCAGACCACATCGACATCCGACGGGCGCTGTGCCTTGTTTTCCTCAAGGATCTTCAACGCCTCATTGATCATCGGGCAGATGCAGACGTCGATTATGTCGTCCTGCGACATTTGGAAAGGCTCTGCCCCGGTAATGTCAGTGATGATTTTCGCGGTTTCTTCCGACGGATCAGGCGTGCGGTTTTCATCGTAGTCATAGTACCCGGCCTTGGTTTTTTGGCCCCGGCGGTCCAGTTCGCACAGAGCGTCACGGATCGGATTGTCGGTTGTGGCCCCCTTTGACCAGCCGATGTCCAGCCCGGCCAGGTCCGCCATTTGAAACGGTCCCATCTTGAAGCCAAAAGCGTTCAGTGCCGCATCGACATCCCATGGCATCACGCCGCGATAGACCAGCTTCATCGCCTGATCCTGTCGTTTGAACAGCATCCGGTTGCCGACAAACCCCGGGCAGACCCCGACGACAACAGCAATCTTGTTGATCTCAAGCGCGACATCCAGACAGGTGGCCAGAACATCCTGTGCTGTGTGTTCCGCCCGGACGATTTCCAGCAGCTTCATCACATTGGCAGGCGAGAAAAAGTGCAATCCGATAACGTCTTGGGGGCGGCTGGTCACTGAGGCAATCTCGTCAATGTCCAGCGCCGAGGTGTTGGTGGCCAAAATCGCGCCCGGCTTCATGATCCGGTCCAGATCGGTGAAGATTTTGCGCTTCAGCCCAATGTCCTCGAACACGGCTTCGATCACCAAATCGCAGTCTGCCAGATCCTCCAGCGAGAGGCAGCCGTCGTATCGCGCCATGCGAATGTCGACCTCGGACTGAGGGAACCGGCCCCGGTCGGCGCTGCGCTGATAGTTGCTGCGCACCACGGAAAGGCCGCGGTCCAGCGCCTCTTGTTGGGTGTCGACGATCTTTACATCATAGCCTGCGGTGGCAAAATTCATGGAGATGCCCCCGCCCATTGTGCCTGCACCTATGATGCCGACGGTCTTTACCGGGCGTCTGGGGGTTGCGGTGTCGATATCCGGTACGTTCCAGGCAGCCTTACCAGCCGAGGCGTGATACGCAACGAGGGTGTCTTGGATGTTCATGCATCTGTTCCATTTAATGATTTTATACACTGAGCGCGCAACGCGCGCCGGTCGAGCTTGTCTGTGGCACCCCGCGGCAGGGGGTCTGAGTGCAACCACAAGTGTTCCGGAATTTTGAATGTGGCGATGTGTTTCGCCAGATAATCCTGAATTTCCTGCGCGGTTGCGTGATGACCTGCGCGCAACTGAACACCGGCCCCGACGACTTCGCCCAATCTTTTGTGCGGTATGGAAAATGCGCAGGCTTCGGCCACCGCAGGATGTTTGTGCAGCGCGCCTTCGACATCCAGGAAGGCGATGTTTTCGCCCCCGCGGATGATGATATTTTTTTTGCGATCCACGATAGTGACAAAGCCGTCTGCGTCGATAAACCCCAGATCGCCAGAGCGCAGCCAGCCTTCGTTCAGAACCTCGGCGGTGGCCTCGGGCTTGTTCAGATAACAGCGCATGATCGTGGGGCTTTTGATAGTGATCTCTCCGACCTCGCCCGTCCGCACGTCCCGCCCTTCATCGTCTAGGAGGCGCAGTTCCTGCACCGGCGGATACAACCGACCCGCCGATCCGGGGCGGGCGACATAGTCTTCCCCAGCTGTGCCCATGCCGAGTGCGTTAGTCTCGGTCATGCCCCATCCGGTTGCGATTTGAGCAGCCGGAAAAACCTGAGCCAGCTCCCCCACCTGCGGCGGAGGCCGCTTTGCGCCACCCGAGTTAATGAAGTCCAGCGTTTCAAGGGGCTGACCCATTCGCACAGCGGCCTCCATCAGGTCGTGGGTTTGGGTCGGAACACCCAGAAACCGGGTGATCTGTTCTTCTTGTATTAACTGAACGGCGCGGTCAGTGTCCCATTTCTCCATCACCACAAGCTTGGCGCCGGACGGGATCGAAAACAGAAAGACAGGATGAGTTGCAGTGACGTGGAATAGCGGCGTCACCACTAATGTGGCCGGGCGCAGCGGTGCAGGGTCATCTGCGGCAGGGGGGGTAACCAGCGGGGCCGCAGTCATGACCATCGACCAGGAAAACACCGCGCTCATCGCGCCGCGATGGGTCAGAACAACCCCCTTGGGGTGGCCGGTTGTCCCCGAGGAATACATGATCCCCATGTCGTCATCGGTGTCGATGTCGACCTGCGGCCAGCTATCATCTGAACTGGCGTCCAGCAGCGAGGCATAGTTGATCGGTGTCAGGTCACCGCCATCGCGCACCCCGATCACCTGAATATCCCTTTCGGCTTGTAATGGTAGCAGACGTTCGACCCTTATCCGATCGCCGAAAACGATCTTTGCGCTGCTGTCTTGCAGGGCATAGTCCAGCTCTTCCGTGGTCCACCAGCCATTCAAAAAGACAGTCACCGCACCGATTGACGCGATCGCTGTGAACAGAAACAGAAACTCGGGGCAATTGCGCATTGCGATGGCGACTGGCTGCCCCTTGCGCACCCCAAGTTCGGTTGTAAGTGCGTGCGCTATTCTGTTTGTTTCCGAGCAGAACTCATCATAAGTCCAGCGTTCTTCGCCAAACACCAGATAATCCGCCGCACCGTCGCCTTGTTCGGCCCGGCTGAGTTGCATCAGGGCGCGGATGTGACCGGGGATGTTCTTGAATACGCGGGTCTCGACCCCGCGAATCCGGGCTTGGGACAGCTCGTAAATCGGTTCATTTGCGATCAGGTAGTGCACGGCCTGTTCAGGCGTCATAGCCGAGGTTCCGTTACTGCCGTGCGCATAGTCTTTCAGCCACGCATCAACCGCGCCTGTCAAAATCAAAGCGATATCCTCCCATGCGCGTGGCATCCCATTGGGCAGAACCACGACTCCTCCCTCAAGGATGTTAGAGCGGTTTCTGATCTGTGCCAAGACCGCTGTACGGAACAATGTTCCGCAAAAGTGATATTTCCCGGTTTTGCGATTGTGACGCTGACTTTTTGCGCTGGGCAGTTAGTCGACCCTTTTTCACACAGCGGCGATCTGCCTGTCGAAGGGCATGACATGCATCATGCAGGTCGCAATGGGTCGATGGTAAAGGGAGCAAGTTTTGTTGACATCACGATAGGCTTGATGGGATGATGATCATCATGCAGATGCGACTGAATGGCAACATTTCCAAGCAATTGCGATACGAAAAACAAGAGGCCAGACCATGAAAAATGAGTGTTATTGCGTGACCGAACACCAGGCGCCGCTGCAGAAAATCGTGCAGGACCTGCCCGAGCTGGAAGGGGACGAGGTGTTGTTGAAGGTGCGTGCCTCGGGCGTGTGTCACTCTGATCTGCACTTCTGGGAAGGTGGCTATGATCTGGGCGACAACCAAGAGATGAACTTGTCCGATCGGGGCGTAAAGCTTCCCCTGACGATGGGTCATGAGATTGTCGGTGAACTGGTCGCGTTGGGTCCCGAAGCGCAGGGTTTGGCGCTGGGCGAAAGCTATCTGGTCTATCCCTGGCTGGGGTGTGGCACCTGCGATACGTGCGCAAAGGATCAAGAGAATTTGTGCCCCAATGCACCGCGGGCCCTTGGGATATTCACCCCCGGCGGCTATGCGCAATACGTGGTGGTGCCGCGCGCCAAGTATTGTCTGACGCTTGGCGACCTGGACCCGGCAGAGGCCGCTCCTTTGGCCTGTTCCGGGGTGACCACCTATAGCGCGCTTAAGAAATTCGGGGACGATATCCGCGACACGCCGGTGGTGATCCTGGGTGCGGGTGGACTTGGGCATATGGCGCTTCGGGTGATCCGTGCTCTTGGTGGCAAGGGGGCCGTTTTCGTCGATCTTGACGAGGCAAAGCGCACCGCCGTGCTTGAGGCCGGGGCGCTTGCGGCCATTGATGGCAATGCGCCCGATGCGGACGAGCAGATCAAAGCCGCCACCGGGGGAGGGGCCCTGTTGGTCTTGGACTTGGTGGGCGCCGAGGCCACGATCAATCTGGGGTTGGCCGCCGCGCGCAAGGGCGTTCGGATCGTTGTGGTGGGATTGTTTGGCGGTCAGTTGAAAATCCCCACCGTCTATTTCCCAATACGCGCCATGGCGGTGATCGGTTCATATGTGGGCAATCTGAACGAACTGTCCGAACTGCTTGAGTTGGCCAAATCAGGCAAGTTGAGCTTGGCACCTGTGACGCGTCGCCCATTACAGGACGCCAACGACGCGCTGATGGACCTGAAAGACGGGAAGGTCATCGGTCGGGTCGTCCTAACCCCATGAAAGCGGTCTGAACGCGACCCGCAGTTTGAAAGCAAAGCAGGCCTTGGAGCCGGATTTCATTTATAGGTATTGGGAGGTGCCGGGCAGGTGGACGCGGATTACATCATTGTTGGGGCAGGTTCAGCGGGCTGTGTGTTGGCCAACCGGCTGACTGCCGACCCAAAAAACAAGGTCATATTGCTGGAGGCCCGGGGCAAAGATAACAGCCCCTTCATTCATGCGCCTGCGGGCTTTGTGAAAATGCTTCGAAATGAGAAGTATAACTGGTGCTATTCAACCGAACCTGATCCCGGCTTAAACGGGCGGCGGCTTTTCTGGCCGCGCGGCAAGACGCTTGGAGGGTCATCGTCGATAAACGGGTTGCTATACGTGCGCGGGCAGCCGTCCGATTATGACCGTTGGCGGCAATTGGGCAACGAAGGCTGGGGCTGGGAGGATGTCCTGCCGCTGTTCAAAGCCACCGAAGGGCGCGAGGAGGGTGCTGAGGATCTATACGACTCTGACCTGCGGGGTAGCGACGGCGAAATGACGGTCAGCACCCCTCGTTCGCGCCATCCGCTGAGTGAGAAATGGGTCGAATCTGCAATTGCAGCGGGTTACCCGTATAACCCTGACCACAATGCAGAGCGGCAGGAAGGGGTCGGCTTTTTTCAGACAACCATCGCCTATGGCAAACGTCATTCGACGGCGAATGCGTTTCTGAAACCGATCAGGTCGCGCCCCAATTTGCGTGTGATCACGCATGCCCATGTGCAGAGCGTGGGCCTGGATGGCAAGCGCTGTACAGGTATCACCTACAAGGATCGCTCGGGTAGATTGGTGTCGCTTAGGGCCGGGCGCGAGGTGATCTTGTCGGCCGGGTCGATCGGGTCGCCTCAGATACTTATGCTGTCGGGGATTGGAAATCCCGATCACTTGTCTGAAAACGGCGTGCAGCCCCGTCACGAGCTTCCGGGTGTGGGGCAGGCGATGCAGGATCATCTACAGGCCAAGATGGTGCATCGGATGTCGGTGCCCACATATAACCGCGAAGGTAAGTCGCTGATGCGTCAGGCGGCCATCGCCGCCCAATACTATTTCGTGGGCCGGAACGGGCCTTTGTCGATGCCAGCGGCGGATGCTACTGCGTTTCTGAAAACGCACCCTGATCTGGAAACGCCAGACATTCAGTTTCACGTGCAGCCCTTTTCTTATGATGCGGAAGGGAACCTGCATGACTTTTTCGGCTTCACTTCAACCGTCTGCCAGTTGCGTCCCGAAAGTCGTGGGCAGATTCTGTTGAATGGTCCTGACCCTGCCACTTATCCCAAAATTCACCCCAACTATCTGTCTACGGAAACCGATTGCCGCACGTTGGTCGATGGAATTCGCATCGCCCGCACGATTGCGGCGCAGTCACCCTTGGCGAGCCATATCGCGTCTGAGTTTTTGCCGGGCAGCGCGATAGAAAGCGACGATTACGACGCGATGCTGGACTGGGCGCGCGGTCACGCTGTGACGATCTTCCATCCGTCAGGGACCTGTAAAATGGGACCGGGGCCGGATGCAGTTGTGGATGCCAAGTTGAAGCTTCACGGGATTGCAGGATTGCGGGTTGTCGATTGTTCGATCATGCCCGAGCTGACCTCGGGCAATACCAATGCCCCGACGATTATGATCGCAGAGAAAGCCAGCAGAATGATATTGGCCGGATAGCAGGCAAAAGACGTCAAAGTATGAACGAGCAAAAATTCAGAATCTCAAAGCATTATGAGCCGATAAAAGCCATCGACCTGCGCGGCTACGGGGTGCCGGAACCTTGGAATTTCGGGGTAGGTTTTCGGGCGACGTTCGGGGATTTGGATGCGCAGAACCATGTCTCGAACGTGAAATACCTGCGTTGGATCGAGGCGTTCCGCATGGCCTATCTGCGCGCCTACGGTTGGCCGGAATATGCGACGCCGGGGGCCAATCTGATGGTGATCCGACGGTTTCAGATCGACTACCTCAAGCCAGTTCATCTGGATGACGATGTGATCGTGACCGGGCGCACTGCGCAGGTCGGCCGCTCTAGCTGCACGATGGAGTATGCGATCTGGGGGAATGGCCAGATTGCAAGCGCTTCGGCGGTGTTGGTTTTTCTGGATCAGCACGGGACAAAGTCGGACCTTCCAGGAACGTTGCGCCCGCTCATGATCGAATGGGACGGGGCGCAGCCCCGCTAGGGCAGTGGTCAACGGGGCATGGGAATGCCCCTGTGACCGCATTGCGCGGCTGAGGGCGGGTAGCTTTTGTCATTCCCGACAGTCAGCCGATGCAAGAGTCGACCGAAACGACTACTTCCGCTTTACCACGTTTCCACGCTTGGTCGAATCTGCGTCTCAAACATCCACGCGTCTTTGGGCTGTTTCCAAAGCTGGATATAGGTCTTTGCCACGGACGCGGGATCCATCAGAACCCGGTCTTCCGGGTTGCCTCCGCGGGCGGTGATCATTTCGCGCACCCATTGGGTATCAACGCCGGAATCAATGACCAGATGCGCCACATGGATGCCTTTGGGCATCAATTCACGGGCAGCGCATTCAGCGACGGCGCGGATGCCAAACTTGGCGCTGGCAAAGGCGGCAAAGCCTGGATTGCCGCGCAACCCGGCGGTGGCACCAGTGAAAAAGATATTGCCGGTTCCGCGTGGCAGCATCGCTTTGGCGGCTTCGCGCCCGGTTAGAAAACCGGCGTAGCAGGCCATTTCCCAAACTTTGCGGAAAACCCGTTCCGTGGTTTCTGTGAATGGGAAATTCACATTCGCGCCGACGTTGAAGATGCAAACTTCGATCGGGCCAACCTCTTCGGCGGACTTGATGAAGTCGATGACCTGATCTTCGTCCCGGGCATCCAGACTTTTGCCGATCATGCGGCCTCCGGCGGCTGTGACCTCATCTACCAACGGTTGCAGTTTATCCCCGTTGCGCCGACCGGCGATCACAGTAAAGCCTTCGGCGGCGAAGGCCTTGCAGATGGCCGCGCCGATGAAATCACCGGCTCCAACCACGACAACAGTTTCTGCTCTTTGTTCCATAAGGAGTGTCCTTCTTTAGGGTAGGTCGGCTGACCCAAATGCATGTGTCAGTTATCCAGACCGGCCAGATGCTGTTCCAGATCGCGGATACGATCCTTTCCGAAATAGATTTCCCCGTCATAGTGAAAGGTCGGTGCACCAAAATCACCAGCGGAAACAGCCATTTCCGTGTTCGAGATCAGTTGGGTTTTGACTTCGGGGTCTTGTATCAGTGCGAACAGGGGTTCGGCTTCTAGCCCGCCATCTGTCAGCCAGCGCGACAGCACCTCAGGGTCGCCAAGATTCTGTTCGAACTGCCACATGCCGCGAAAGACGCGTTCCATGTACAGCTCAAAAACACCCAACCGATGCGCCGCAATGCAGCCGCGCATCAGTTGCAGGGTGTTGATCGGGAAATAGGGGTTGAATGAGAACTCATCGACGATTCCGTTGCGTTCGGTAAAGCGCAACAGGTCGCGCCGTTCGTACCGCAGCTTGTTCTCGATCCCGGCGTTGGTTTCACCCGGTGCCCGGTTGCCAGTGGCGCGGAAGATGCCGCCCAGTAGCACCGGCACATAGGTGAACGTCGCGCCATAGGCCTGCGCGAGACCGGGTATCAAGAGATGCGCTAGGTAAGAGTTCGGGCTGCCAAAATCGAAGTGAAAGGCGACGTGCTTCTGCATCAATCTTTCCTTTTGAAAGTGGTCTACGGATAGGTCGGGCGCTTTCAGATCGCGGTCAGCCCGCCATCAATGGCCAAAGTGGTCCCGGTGATCATGCTGCCTGCGTCCGAGCAATAAAGCAGCGCCGCCCCCTTAAGGTCTTCGCTACCGCCAATCCGCCCCAGCGGGTTCTGCGCCGCGACGTTTTCGCGCCCCAGCGCATCCAGAGTGCCCGCGGTCATCTTGCTTTCGAACATGCCCGGGGCCAGCGCATTCACCGTTATTCCATGCTCACCCCATTCGTGGGCCAATGCGCGGGTCAGGTTCACAACAGCCGCCTTCGAGGTGTTGTAAGCCACAATTCCCTTGTTGCCCTTTAGCCCAGCAATCGACGCCAGGTTCAGTATCCGGCCGTTGCCATTTGGGATCATCGAGTCCCTTGCGATTAGCTGGCTGAGGCGAAAAACAGAGCGGACGTTAAGGTCCATCAGCTTGTCCCAGGCTTCCATCGCATGATCGACTGCGGGGCTTCCCCAAGTGGCCCCGGCATTGTTGACAAGGATATCGACCCGACCAAGCTTTGCTATGGACTGATCTGACAATGCCACAAGGTCATCGTCCTTACGATTATCCGCCACGATGTAGTCCACACTGATCCCGCGCGCTTCGAGATGCGCCTTGGCATCCTGCAAATCCGTTTCCTTGCGGGACGAGATCACCAATCGCGCGCCGTTGTCACCCAGCACTTCGGCGATCTGCAGACCCAGCCCGCGTGAACCACCCGTTATCACGGCTGTCCTGCCACTCAGGTCGAAAAGCTCATTTGCCTTGGTCATATTTATTTCCTTCTTCGTCAGATTGTATCGGCGGGCAGTTTCATCGGCCCCTTGCGTAGAGGTGTTTAGAATTCCGGTCTTCGTCAGCTCGCACTCGAACCCCTAATGGCCGGAATTCGTTTTTACCTTACGAAAACCCCTGCCAGCCCCGTATCCTTTGCATCAAGCGCGCATTACGGTTCCGGTGCTGCCCCGGCAGCCGGGGGCGTTCGTTTCAACGGCCTTTAAAGACGGCCTCGCGCCGTTCCACGAATGACGCTATGCCTTCGCGCATATCCTCGGTCGCAAGCATACGGTCGCGAAGCTCTGGAATGCAGGCAATCGCAGCCTGTTCCCCGTGTTCAATAAATTTGCGTCCAGCCACTTTCATGGCCTGAACGCCAAGCGGAGCGTTACGGCAGATCGTTTCCGCAATCTCCATTGCGCGTGCGGTTTCATGTCCTTTGGCTACAACCTCTTGGACCAGCCCGATGCGATGGGCTTCTTCCGCGCCGAACTCGTCGCATAGCATCAGGTGGTACATGGCGTTTCCCCAACCGGCGCGGCTGATGTATCGGAAGTGCGCACCACCGAAAGGAGCAATGCCGCGCTTTGATTCCAATTGGCAAAACCGGGTGTCATCGGCGGCAACGGCGATGTCTCCGGCCAGCATCATTTCGATTCCGATTGTGAAGCATATCCCTTTTACGGCCGTGACAATCGGCTTGCTACACTGTCTTTGCAGGCCAAACGCATCAACGTTTCCCTCGGGAATTTCTGGGGGTGTGCTGTTGGGGCCGAAGAACTTTGGCATATCCAGCCCTGCTGTAAAATCTTCGCCTTCTGCGCAGATCACCCCTGCCCATAGGTCGGGTGTTTGCTCTAGCAGGGTCAGGGCGTCTGACAATTGTTCCATCATCTGCGGATGAAAAGCATTTTTCTTTGCCGGGTTGTCGATCGTGATCTTTAGCACGCGGCCTTGGACCTCGTGCCTGACTTTGCCCTGAATATCCTGCATTTCGTCATCCTCCACTGTCGTTCAAACAAGGCTGTCAATCGGCCTTATCTCAGCTTATTCAGAATGACGGTCATCATGCAGATGTCAAGTCCACTGTCCGGTAAGCCGTATGTGGACTGGCGATTTAAGATTATTATTGTCATGCAGAACCCAAGTGGAGCCCAGTGGTCAACGGGCTTGTGCCACAGGCGGTGAACTGCACAAGAAGCAGAAAGGGGGCTTCGATCAAGAATGACGCGACTCAGTTGCGCTTACGTCGCAATAGCGATTCCTGGGCTGTACTCGCGACCAGTTTGCCTTCTTCGGAAAAGATCATGCCGCGGGCCAGTCCACGGCCGCTGCCCGTCCAGGGGCCATCCATCGCGTAAAAGTGCCAATCCTGTAAACGGGCAGGTGCGTGAAGCCAGATCGCGTGATCCAGACTGGCGCCCTGCGCTGTGTTCTGCGACCAGCTCAACCCGTGGGCGCGCAAACCTACGCTCATCAAACCCATATCGGACGCATAGGTCAGATAAAGCTGCTGCAGGCTGGCATCGCCATTTTTGGCTGCGGGTATACGAAACCAAAACCCGTGCTGATCGCTGACAGGTACGGGATTTGCCTCATTCCTGGGATCGACGTCGCGAATCTCGAACTGTGTCTGGTGGATGCGCCTGTTGTCTGCTTCGGCCGAGCCATTTGCGGAACGAGCGGTCGCGGTGCTTTGGTCCGGGGCGCAATCCTGTGGTCCCGGGGCGTCCGGTTTTTCGTGCTGATAGTCCCAGCCCTCATCGGGCACATGGAAAGACCCTGTGAAATTCAGGATTTGCTGGTCGCCCTGCGTGGCGATCACCCGTCGCGTGCTGAACGATCCACCATCCCGCGCATTTTCAACCCGGAAGATCAATGGTTGGTTCGGATCACCCGCGCGCAGGAAATACGAGTGGATAGAATGGCAGCGACGCTCTGCCGACACGGAATGGCGTGCAGCGGCTAGGCATTGGGCAATGACCTGACCCCCAAATAGGCGCGTCGGCACGGCATCGCCGGAAAAGGCAGCCGCGCGAAACAGGTCAGGCCCAACTTGTTCTGGCTGTAATATATCCGCCAGAGAAGGCATTTGCGTCATTTTGGCCCCCGGTGGGATAAGTGGCAAAAGCGCGGATCAGAAATAGGATAGCCCTAGCCACTCCGCGACTAGCGCGGGCGAGTCTTTACCTTCGATTTCGACCGTGACGTTCATTCGGGTTTGGATGGATCCATCGTCCCTGTCCGTCAGCCCAGCAAGGTGAAAACGTCCACGAATACGTGCGCCTGCGGGCACCGGCGAAACAAATCGGATCTTATCGAAACCGTAATTCACACCCATCGTGCGACCAGCGATCCTTGGGACGCCGTTCTGCACCAGTGGCACCAATAGTGACAGCGACAGAAACCCATGCGCAATCGTGCCGCCAAAAGGTGTTTCTGCGGCCCGGTCCGGGTCTATGTGAATGAATTGGTGATCGTCGGTGGCATCTGCAAACTTGTCGATCCGCGCCTGATCCACCGTAAGCCAGTCTGACACGCCAAGCTCTTTGCCGACCCGGCCGCGATAGGCGTCTAGGCTGACTTCCAAAGATGTCTCTTTCATTGTTGTGCCACCACCAGAAAGTCCTTGCGGGTTCCGTTGTAAAGGGCGTCAACAGTGTCTGCGCGGCGTTTGAGAACTTGGCGCTGGTTGACGTAGCCTTTGTCGTTGATTTCGTTTTCCGACAGCGACGGTGGCTCGGCCAGGATGCCAATTGCGCGCACTTGCCGGCTGGAGCCGCCATTGTTCTGGTTCCACCGGTCCAAGGCCTGTTGCACCTGTTCAAGGTCTTCAGGAGCAGGTTCAATAAGTGCACCGTCCACCCGTGTTGCACGTGCGCGGGCCGCATCGTTCAGCCAGACCATCGCGACGATATGCGCGCGGCCTTCGCCGACAACAACCGTGTCGCGCACCAGCCCACCACATTCTAAATTCAATCCCGTTCGGATCGCGCCAACCTGAACAAATGTACCGCTGTCGAGCTTGAAATCTTCGCTGACCCGTCCGGCATAACGCAGGTCATTTGCGATGTTGTCGATGTCTTCAAAGCGGATCGCGTCACCGGTGATGAAGAACCCCTCATCATCGAAAAGTCGTTTGTTCAGTTCGGGCTGATCTACATAGCCGGGAAAGACATTCGGTCCCTTGATCCGCAGCTCGTAACGGTCGTCGCTGAGTGAGATCAGTTTGATTTCAACTTCTGGCACGGGCATTCCGATACGCCCAACCCCGTCATATGGCCAATGGACCGTCGTGACAGAAGGCGCTGCTTCGGTCATGGCAAATCCACCCGATAGCGAAATTCGGCAGCCCCGATACGTCATGGCCAGTTTTTGCAGCCGTTCATAGGTTTCGCCGGGGAATCCCGCTCCGCCGTAATGTACGAAAGTCAGGTTCGAAAAGAACGCTTCGGCCAGCTCGGTATCCTGTTCCATTGCGTCCAACAACATGCCGTATGCCAAGGGCACGTTCGAGAAATTGGTTGGTTTCACCTCGCGGATAGCGGTCAAGCTGCGTTCAAAATCCGGCCCGGATACTGGACGGCCCGAGTCGATATAAAGCGCTGATGCGTGAAACAGCATTTCGTGCAGGATGTGATTACCCCCGAACGTATGGTGCCACGGCAGCCAGCATAGCCGTCGACGTTGGGCGTGAGGAATGCGGATTCCAATCCTTTGCGACATGGCGATATTTGCGCACATCATGCGCTGTGTGTTGATCACACCCTTGGGGTTGCCTGTCGAGCCAGAGGTGAAAAGGATCTTGCCAACGGTTTCTTCGGTCACGGCTGCGTGGGCAGCGGCAACAGCTTCGGTAACCTTGGTGCCCAGCAACTCGGCGACGTCAGTATCACCGGGTCTGGGATGTTCGGACACCAGCTCGCATCCGTTCAGATCCAGCTTGTCCAATGCAGCGGACAGCGTTTGGGCGTCATCAACAAAAAAGAGTTTCGCTTTGGACTGCGCAAATGTGCTTTGCAGACGGGGAAAAGCCTCTGAGAATTTTGCATAGCTTGGCGAGATCGACGCAGCGGTAATGCCGGCCATCATTGCCCCGAACAGAATCTGAGCGTGGATAATGCTGTTGCGCGACAAGACGGCTATGCAATCTCCTTGCTTTAAACCACGGTTGAGCAAAGCTTGCGCGATGGCCTCGCAATTCGCCTTTAGCTGCCGAAAAGTTGGCCCATCCCACCCCTGTGGCCCGCGTTCAGCAAGCGAAAGGCGGTCGGGGTGTGCGCTGGCGGCTGCAAACAGATAGTCGATGACACTGGTTGGATAGTCCGGCAGCTTGTAATCTTGGCGAAGGTAAATGGCGTCGTTACCACGCCGCAGGACAGGTTTTGCCGGAAAATAGGTCAAGGGGCCAAAGACCGGATCGTCATGGGTTTCGATCCCGAGGGACGGGTCAAGTGTGGCGTTAGTCGTTGTGTCGGTGATCACGGCATGTCCTGATTTTAGAATCCTCGGGGTCAGGCCGCGTGGCGTTTGGCAATCTGAAATCGCCGCCGGGCCGCTTAGTCTGTAACGGATTGTGTATGATATACATCATGCAAGTCAATGGGTGCTGAAAAATCGCGTGAAAACTGGACCACACTGGGGATTTCTGTATTATGACTCCAATGCAGATTGACCCAGTTAGTGGTCGTCGACGCACTAACTGGGGCAATGGATTCCGAAGGCCAGCATCAATGGGGTACTCTCAAGCGCAAAAGGAACGTCATCGCGAGGAGATCCTTTCGAACGCAGGTGAACAACTGCGCAGCGGTGGGTTTTCAGCGATTAATGTCGTGTCTTTGATGAATTCCGTAGGATTGACGCATGGCGGGTTCTACGGCCATTTTGAAAACAAGGAAGACCTGCTGGATCAGGCGCTTGAACGCGCGTTGCGAGAAGGTCGTTTGACCCAAAAGCTTAATGCAAGCCCGAAAAAGCCATCCTTTGCGCGCTATGTTGGTAGCTATGTCAGCCCCAAACATCGCGACCTAAAAAGCAGTGGCTGCGCGATCCCCGCGCTTGTGTCGGATGTTTCACGCAGGCCCAAGGCGTCGCGGGACATCATGCAAACTCATATTGATGGCTTCATAAACACCGTCGCCGATTATCTTGGCGGGGATCGCAGCAAGGCAAATTTGGCGGTGGCGGCTATGGTCGGTTCGATTGCGTTGTCCCGGGTCATGACAGACGATGCCAAAGCTTCTGAGATGCTCAAAGCAACCAAGACCTATTTGCTGACGCTTGAGGACGACGAAGAACAAGGCTGATCCCAGCTTCCATGCAGTCCGCGCCGTCAACAGCTCTGTAGATTGTTCAATAGGGTTGGTGATCCTGACTCAGCAACCTGTCGCAAAATGTTCCCCATTCATGCATTTTTGCATCGTAAGTATTGGTTCTTTGCGGTTCTCATGATCAGCCGTCGTCAACAAGGCGCAATTCGACAAGATTCAGGATCTGATCCAGTCTGGCATTGATGAGGGCGCGCGGCTTGTTGCCGGTGGTCCGGGGCGTCCCGAAGGCATGAACCGGGGGTTCTTCGTGCGCCCGACCGTGTTTGCCGATGTCACTCCTGACATGCGGATCGCGCGGGAAGAGATCTTTGGACCGGTGCTTGCGATGATGAAGTTCTCGGACGAAGCAGACGCGGTGCAGATGGCCAATGATACCGAGTTCGGTTTGGCAAATTACGTCCAGACCTCGGATGCTGAAAAGCTGAAACGCGTCTCGCGCCGCCTGCGCTCTGGAATGGTCGAGGCCAACGGCGTACGCCGTGGGGCAGGGGCCCCATTTGGCGGGATGAAGCAATCGGGCAATGGCCGCGAAGGCGGAACATTCGGCATGGAGGACTTTCTCGAGGTGAAGGTCGTATCGGGCTGGTCCTGACCCAATTAAGCAGTCGAGGTGTGGATTTCGGTCCACCCCTCGGCTGTGGATTTATTATTGAGACCCACCAACGACGCGACAGTAGTTTCTGAGGGTTTTCGACAGGTGGTTAGTCGTTTTGCGCGCTTTGGTCCAATTCGCGCAGCAATAGAATTGTAAACTCTTCATTTTGCTCAAAATGCAGAGTTTCTACGCCATAGCCTTCGCCCCCAATCTCGGCCACGATATTCTGAACCAATTGGGCTGCAGTTTGAATGTCCTCAGATACTAGAAAGTGGTTTGACCAAAACAAGACCGGGCACCCGTTAGGCGTATCCATCACCGCCGTCACATGCGATCGAAACTGCGGGCTTGCAATCGAAGCCTCAATCTTTCCTCTGGGGATTTTTAGCCATTTTCGATGAGCGGGCTGAGACAGGTAATACCCGTAAAACCGTTCGGGATCGTCCTCGGTAAAATACGGCACATCGAACCAAACTATGGGCAGAGCGGCGGCGGCACAGCCATCAATGCTGGCGATGTAGTGGCTCGTCTGCTTCCAGGGGCCTTCAGCTTTGTCCCCGGACAGCATGCCTGCCGCCATAGTTACAATAATCGCCAGCGCGATAAATGCTTTCGACAGTTGGTGAAAAATGGCGGTTTCAGGATAGTCTTCAGTCAACCGGAATAAATACTCTACCAGATACACGACACCAATCCAAAACACGGGTGCCAAAACCGTAAACAAGCGGAAAGACAGCATGGGTACAAAGAATATTGTTACAACAATGCCCAAACCTATTGTTAAGGCAATTATTGAAAAATTGAACAACAAACCGCTCACAAAGTCTGGTCCGAGGGCAGCGTGTGGAATTGCTCGTTTTGATCGCTGGAGCAATAGCACAACTAAAATACAAGCCAACCATAGACTTGCCGCAACAACAGGTGGGGATACCAAGGAATCTGCGCCCTTCAAGACTTGCTGAAGAATGAAGTCGAAGTTCGCTTCGAACCAGGTATTGTCTATTTCAACTACGAACTGGGGCAGATGCCACGACAACAATAGCGATGTGAAAAGCAAAACGGTCAAACCCGAGACCGCGACAACCATTCTGTGGCGCAAAGTTCGGCAGCTCAACAACAGCAGTCCGAATACCGCCCCGGAAATCAATATTGAATAGTAGTGGAAGGTGCTTGCAACATTGCAGGCGACCGCCAACGCCACCAACCCTTGGATAGGCAAATGACCAGTGCTTAGCTTTTCTCGGCAACGAAGTGCCAAAAATATGATGACGCTTAGGATCAAAAAAAGAGCGGAGTAGGATCGAGCGTTTTGTGAGCTAAAGAGCCAAACCCCTGATGTTGCCGCGACGGCCACACCAACAAGTCTGGCTACAGGTCTGACCGACGGACCGGGGGCCAAGTAAATTACCGCCAGTGCCATGCATCCGAGAACAGCGGAGTATCCCCGCGCTATCAATTCAAATTGACCTGGGAATGTCTTCAGTACCCACCACAATGTCAGGTAATATCCGGGTGGGTGCACATCCTGTGCTGCCCTTTCAAAAAAAGCCCGCAAGCTGGGGAGTTCAGGATCAGAAAAATACGCTGAAAAAAGCTCGTCAACCCAAAGCGATTTTTCGGCCAACCCCACAAATACCCAAAATATTGAACCCGCGATAACGGATACACAAGCAACACTTAAAAACTTCATCAAATCATTCGCTTTAAACAAATATCATCTGACCGTAGCATATTCCAATATTTAACATGCTGTTGCGAGATATAATCTTGGATTTAAAAGAACATCAGGCCTTGGGCGATCGTGCCGATGATCATTGGTACTATACAGCCAAAGCGAACGTTATCACACAGCATTTTGGCAACCGACCTCACGAGGTACTTGATGTCGGCGCTGGGCTGGGTTGGTTCAGCAAGTGGCTGCTAAGCAACAATTATGCGGATAGCGCAATTTGCGTCGATCCCGGATACGAGGATGAAACTGAAGACCGGCTGCCGAACGGCACATCCATTCAGTTTGTTCGAAGCCTCGACCACTCGAGCGCAGATCTTGTCCTGATGATGGACGTTCTGGAACACGTCGACGACGACGTCGCTCTGCTGAGTGAATATTGGCAGAAAGCCCGTCCTGGCACAGTATTCATCATAACGGTACCCGCTTTCGAATTCTTGTGGAGCGCTCATGATGAATTTTTGGAGCATCGGCGCAGATATACGATCCAGAGCTTAACGAAGACTATTCGCGCCGTAAAAGCTGAACCCGAAGCGATACATTATTATTATGGAGCAATCTTTCCGGCGGCTGCGCTGGTGCGCTTGGCGACCCGTGGGCGCGAGGCGAACAGATCGGATATGAAACCTCTTCCTGACGCCTTGAACGGTATCTTGAAGAGTGTCTGCAAAATGGAGCGTTTCGTAATGAAAGCAAACCGCCTCGCGGGCCTGACTGTGGTTGCGAAACTCGTCAAACCTGTCACCTGAGGGTCTATGCTATGCACGGAACATTGATCTTGGGTAATCTGTGAAACAAATGTCTGAGCCAGCTCTTACCTTGCCATCGCAGACCGATCAGGACGTTTCGATCAGTGGGAAAACTGTTTCGCTTGTTGTTCCATTCTTCAACGAGGCGGATGCCCTGCCGCTGTTTTTCGACGCGATCGGACCCGTTGCCCAGCAGGTTAAGGATGTGCTTAGGCCGGGTGCTCAGCTCGAAGTCGTATTCGTTGACGACGGCAGTACGGATGGTTCGGTTGATTACATAAAGTCTGTAGCAAATTCGCCATTTAGCATTTGCATTGTTAAATTGTCCCGCAACTTCAAAAAAGACAGCGCCTTGGCTGCTGGGCTTCGGCATGCGAGCGGCGACGCTGTCATTCCGATGGATGTGGATTTGCAGGATCCGCCGGACTTGATCCCCAAGATGCTTGAAGCGTGGCAATCTGGGGCGAAAATGGTCAACGCGAAACGCGTTTCTCGCACAGGGGACAGCGTCGGGAAGAGAACACTCAGCAACGCATTTTACTGGGCGATCAACCGAATTTCCGACTATCCTATCGAACCCAACGTTGGGGATTTCCGATTGCTCGACCGCGAGGTTGTGGAACGTCTGAACGAACTGACCGAACGCGTACGCTTTATGAAAGGGCTATTCGCGTGGGTCGGTTTCGACCCTGTTACGATCGAGTATGAACGCCCAACCCGATCGGCGGGGGACACGAATTGGAATTTTTGGAAGCTCTGGAACTTTGCCTTGGATGGTATCACCGGTTCGACAACCTTGCCGATCAGAGCGTGGACCTATTTGGGGACAATGACGGCGATTTTTGCCGTTTTCTACGCCGTATTCATCATTGCTAAAACAGTCTTCTGGGGCGTTGACGCTCCAGGTTATGCATCGTTGATGGTAGTTGTTTTGCTGTTAGGGGCCTGTAATTTGATCGCGTTGGGGCTGATCGGGGAATATATCGGCCGCATAAACGTAGAGACCAAGCAGCGTCCCAGTTATGTTATTGATACGATAATAGAGTTGCCGAAGGGCGAGGCGACGGAAGATCACGAGAATGATATGCCCGTTCGGCAAGGCGATACCGAACAGTAGTAAAAGTGGCTGAATAGGCACCCCGCTTACTAGGCCGGCTTTCAAAGGGTCATTCAGAGACCTAGTTATTGCGACCATTGCAAACGGTAAACAGTATGATCCTTTGGCAATCCTTTGAGGGTTACTGATTTGGCGTCTACAAATTTGAACTCGTGGTGTCCGCTGACCATGGCTCGTGTTTCGTCTGAAACAAGGATTTCGCCCGCATTGGCCGACGACGTAATACGAGCTGCCTTGTTAACCACAGTGCCGAAAAAGTCGCCGCGCGCCAACACGACTTCGCCGGTGTGAATGCCAACCCGCAAACCCAGACGCGGTTCCATATCGGTCAGTTTAACGGCCTCCTGCATGTCGATTGCTGCGAGAAGCGCCTCGTTTGCGGATTGAAAGCTGGATAGCGTTCCATCCCCCAGCGACTTTACGAACTGCCCGCGATGTGCCACAACGATCCCCTCAACAGTCTGAAAATGTTGGTCTATCAAGGCGGACCAGCTTTGGTTGCCCATGGCTTCGGCAAGGGGCGTACTGCCTTCTACATCGGTAAAGAGCACCGAGGCCAAACCTTCAGTCTGAAGTAATTCCGGGCCGTCATTTAGCGCGGCATTTACAAGGCTTTGGATCGCCAACTGCTCGCTGCCTACGAATTCCACATTTGGAAACGGAAGCGACGCGTGCCGATTTATGATCTTCCAGGACGCCCCTTCCAACACGAACACAAGTACAGTGCGGACGATGAATGAATCCCCAAGACCGGGAAAGCCGACTTTGTGGAGGAAGGCTGACCAGCCCGTTTCTCCATTCTCGAAGGCTTCGGCTTCCAGCACTTCCCAAACATCTGGCTCGGGCATTTCGCCGATGAAGTCACCGACACCATCGCGGACGACTTGCCCCCTCCAGAATTCATCTTCGCCGGTTCCGATGAACCGCAACTCAGCCGAGTCTGAAAGGTAATCTTTCAAAACGTGCGTTCTGCGGTATCTGATTGCATCAAACCAGCGCTCTGTTACGGCAAGCAATTCGGGGGAAGTCTTGATCACGATTGAAACTCCCTACTTTGGCGAAGCGTGCAGAAAAGTGGTTCCCTTATCTGCATTCCACTCTATCAGAGATTTGGCTCAAATATGCTGCCGAGGTGCGCGCAGGGTATCAAGCAAGAATTCAGTCAATACTCTGGTTCCGTCGTTGAAAATGAAAGCAGATCAGCGTGAGGGAACCAAAGCTTAGATTGATCCGCGCTAGCGGGGCAAGTTTTCAAGCTCGTTCCAATTGGTGAAGCGATCATTCAATCAGCCCCATGCCAACGTCTGATCTGGGAAATAGAAGTTAAAGTGAGAGGCTGCCGCCCCCGGCACCTTACTACGCGAGGCCCTCTCGACTCCACCGAGCCTTTATTTGGCAAGGGTTGTGCATGTTTTCGGCGTCCTGATGAAACCGCTCATGACAGCTTGGGCACACAGCAAATGTGGTGAACAGTTTCAGTCCCGTTGAGATGTCAGAGCAATATTCCTCACCGCAAATCTCAAGGACCTCTCCGCGTGACATGAGCTCATTTGTGGTGATGCCACAGTGCTGGCACTGCGCCTCTTCCAGGGCAGATTTGACTTCTTCGACTGAGGCGATTTGTTGATAGTTGCATTCAGTGTCGGTCACTCTCTTGCTCCGCGTGATCGTTTACAACTTAACCCTGTGCAATGGGCCTGCTCCGGCCTCGTCCAGTAACTGCTTTGGGAGATGCAGGCTAACGCAACTATTGCGTGTAGACAAGTCAACGGAAGCTTCAGTCTGTGATGGTGGACATGAGGGCCGTTCAACTCGGCAAAACCGTTTCCTGCCGCAAACTATCCACTCGCTGATCTGGCGTGGGGTTGTCGCTATGGGAGGCCAATTGGGCTTAAACTTCTGTTGACAAAATCTGCTTGGATATTAATTTTAGCAACTAAAATAAAATGGATGAGGTCAAAAAATGTATCTCGGATTGGACTTGGGAACATCCGGTCTCAGAGGGATCCTTGTCGACGACACAGGGTCCGTCGCAGGCAGTGCCGAATCCAATATCACAACGTCTTCGCCAAAGCCGGGATGGTCTGAACAGTCGCCTCTGGATTGGGTGGAGGCGTGTAAGGACGTTGTCGGTCAGCTTCGATCTGCGCACGGAACTGCGTTCTCCGCGCTACGCGGCATTGGTCTGAGCGGGCACATGCACGGTGCGACCCTTTTGGATGCCGAAGACAACGTACTGCGGCCTTGCATTCTGTGGAACGACACGCGGGCCTCGAAAGAAGCACAGAGGCTTGATCAACTGCCGGGCATGCGTTCAAGTTCTGGCAACATCGTTTTTCCGGGGTTTACAGCCCCCAAGTTGGAATGGGTCCGCGCAAATGAGCCTGACCTGTTTGCCAAGATTGCCAAGGTACTGCTGCCGAAAGACTTTTTGCGACTTTGGCTGACTGGGGATTACGTCAGCGACATGTCTGACAGCGCGGGAACGTCATGGCTGGACGTTGGGGCGCGGCGATGGTCGGAAATCGCTCTGGAACAAGGTCATATGAGCATCAAACAAATGCCGCGACTGGTTGAAGGCAGTGAACCGGGCGGGGAATTGCGGCCCGAACTGCTGCAAGAATGGGGAGTGTCTGGGCCGGTCGTAGTTGCGGGCGGAGCAGGGGACAACGCCGCTGCTGCCTGCGGGATAGGCAGTATCAGCGACGGGGCTGGCTTCTTGTCGCTTGGAACCTCAGGTGTGCTGCTGGTGTCCAGGGACGAGTACGCGCCAGCGCCGGAAACGGCGGTACATTGTTTTTGTCATTCTGTTCCGGACAGGTGGATTCAGATGGGTGTCATCCTGTCTGCGACGAACAGCTTGAACTGGCTCTCCCGTAACCTGAGCCAGTCCGTTGGGGACCTGGTCGCCTCGCTGCCGGACGATCTGGATGGCCCATCAGAGATCACGTTTCTGCCCTATCTTTCAGGTGAGCGGACGCCGCATAATGACAGTGCGATCCGAGGGGCATTCCTGGGTGTCGATATTTCCTCAGGCACTGCGGACTTGACGCGGGCCGTCATGGAAGGCGTCGCCTTTGCAATGCGGGATTGTCTGGAGGCCCTCAAGAAAACCGGAACCAAACCAACGACCCTTATGGCTGTTGGCGGCGGTGCGCGCTCCCTTTATTGGTTGAAGAAACTGGCCACCGTACTCAATACGCCTCTTACCTTGCCGCAGGGCAGTGAATTTGGAGCCGCTATCGGTGCCGCTCGTCTGGCAATATGCGCCGTCAATGACGCAGATCCGGACACGGTGATGATGGCACCCAAAATCGACAGGGTCATCGAACCTCGTGAAGATTTGGTCGATGCGTACGAAAGTGAATACCAGCGGTACCGGCAATCCTATTCAGCCTTGGCACCTTTCGCAAAAAGATGAGCGTAAGGCGAGACATACCTCCTCGGATCGAAGCGACCGTTCTGAATGATGGCGACATGCGGGTGTCGCTGCTCAGCTACGGGGCGACAACGCAGGGGTGGTGGTACAAGGGTTTGCCAATGATCCTTGGGTACGAAAGTCCGCAGGACTACGTTACCGACAAAAGCTATATGGGTGCAATCGTCGGCCGTGTCGCCAATCGGATCGGAAACGCGCGTTTTCACATGGAAAATATCCGTTATGAACTGGACGCAAACGAGGGTCGGAATTCCTTGCACGGTGGATGGGCTGGCCTCTCGCATCAGAATTGGGCCCTTGAGAAAATAGCGGCAAACGAGGCCGTGTTGCGCCACACATCCCCAGAGGGTGCCGGCGGCTTTCCGGGAGAAGTCAGATTTGAGGTGCGCGTAAAACTGGACGAAACGCGCCTGATCTATTCGATTTCAGCGCAGCCTGATCGACCGACCCCCATAAGTATAGCGCAGCACAATTACTATTGTCTGGGTAGCACGACGGGCATTTCCGGGCATAGTCTGCGGCTGGCCTCACACCGCTATCTTGAAGTGGACAATCAGGGAATTCCCTCGGGCAAATTGGACGACGCAAGGAAGGGCGGGATGGATTTCTCCGAACCCAAGGCGATCAGCGCTACTTTGACGGACTTGGACAACTACTTCGTTTTCGACCCCGCACGAGAGAATGGGCTTCCGGTCGCTGACCTTACCGCGCCTAACGGTTTGCAACTATCTGTTTGGTCTGATCAGGCGGGGGCGCAGGTTTACTCGGGGGCTCACCTTGCGGAACCTTTCCGCAAAAACGCTGGCGTGTGCATCGAGCCGTCGGGTTATCCCAACGCGGTTAACATCCCTGAATTTCCGTCGATCATATACTCTCCTGAAGGGCCATACGCGCAGACATTGATACTTGAGATTTCCGAGGGTGAGACATGAGGTTCGTTGCACCGATTGTTGCTTTCGGCGTGGTGGTCGTGTCCATTATGCCCGCAGCGGCTCAGGACCTCGGGCCAAAACCAGAGTTTGTTGAGCCTGATCTGGACGAGGTCGAACTTGGGCGGCTGCTTTTCTACGATCCGATCTTGTCGGGGAACAAGAACATAAGCTGCGCAACGTGTCATCACCCCAAACTCGGCACGTCCGATGGGCTTTCGCTGGGGATCGGTGAGGGTGGCGCGGGTTTGGGGGAGAAGCGGAAACTCGATGCGGAAAACCCGCCAGAGCAACGAATCCCGCGCAATTCGCCGGGTCTTTGGAATCTTGGCGCGACCGAGTTCACAACCTTCTTTCACGATGGCCGCCTTGAAGCCGATCCGACACGCGAGAACGGTATCAGGACGCCACTGGGCACGCATATGCGGTCAGGTTTCAATTCCGCTCTGGCCGCTCAGGCAATGTTTCCGGTGCTGTCCCCTGATGAGATGGCAGGCCATTACTCCGAGAATGACGTCAGCCAGGCCGTGCGCCTTGGGTTGCTAACGCAGGAAGGCGGGGCGTGGGACCTGATTGCTGCTCGCATCGCGGCCATCCCGGAATACGAACAGCGATTTTCCTTGATCGCACCGGGGGATGCGATCACCTTTTCTGCTATTGCGAATGTAATTGCCGATTTCATTGCCTTTGAATGGCGCGCCGACAACAGCCCGTTTGACCTTGCGATGCGGGGGGAAGCCGACCTGCCGGAAGAGGCAGCGCGCGGAATGCAACTGTTCTATGGAATGGCAGGGTGCAGCACCTGTCATTCGGGCTGGTTTCAAACGGACCACAAGTTTCACTCTATCGCGATGCCGCAGATAGGGCCCGGCAAAGCAGCAAGGTTTGAAAGCCATGTCCGGGATGATGGGCGCCTGCGCGTGACTGGTGACGCAGAGGATTCATTTGCGTTTCGCACGCCTTCGTTGCGCAATGTAACGCTGACGGCCCCCTACGGGCATAGCGGTGCTTATGCGCGGCTTGAAGACGTCGTGCGTCATCATCTCGACCCGGAAGGCTCATTGCACACGTATACCTTGGAACTGGCGGTGTTGCCTGACTTTCCGGGTGCAAAGGATCATCAGGCGTTTTCCGACCCCGAGATTATGGATGCGATTGCCAAAAGCAGCGACCTGCCGAAGATAAGTCTGACGGATCAAGAGATCAGCGCCCTTCTGAGCTTTTTGGGTAGTCTGGAAGACCCCGCAGAACGTCTTGGTGTTCCGGAAAAAGTTCCAAGTGGGTTGCATGTCGACCAATGATCATCGTTCAATTCGAATGATCTGATTGGGGTGGTATTCCTGCCAATCCCCCGCTTCGCCATCGGGCCAAATGACCCGAACTTCGATCGTCTTCGCATCCGTCAGCCCAAAATGATGTAGACCCACGATGCCGCTGGCGTGCCCTCCGCCGATGGTGATTTCCCGGGTCTGCATACCCGCCGCAGTCCTCATCTCGATAAAGCCGCCGACGGCGAAACGGTTTGGCTGATCCTGCGCTATGTCCATCATCACCCAATTCCCAGTGCGAGGGTGGTTTTGATAGACCTCAAGTTCCGAGCCCCTATTGACCACCACCAGATCAAGCCAGCCGTCATTGTTGAAGTCAGCCAATGCCGCACCGCGCGACTTGGCCATAGAAGCAATGCCAGCCTTGGCCGAAGCTTCGTGGAATTGACCATTCTGCTGTTGTAACAGCAGGTTGTTGGGGTCATTTAGCGCCGCGTCCGGCATCTGCTCGACATTTCCTTTGGTGACGAAAATATCGTCCAGACCGTCGTTGTTGACGTCGCCAAACTGCGCATGCCATCCGGTCGATGGGCGACCGTCGCCTCCAGTGTGTGGCCTGTGGGCGGTTGTGCCTTTGTCGTAGGTGGCGTCACGCCAAGTCGGGCCGCCAGTTTTGGGGTCGAAGATCTGCAATTTCTGATCGCCCATCGAAGTCAGATAAACTTCGGGAAAGCCATCGCCTGTCAGATCCCGCGAAGCGATGCCCATTCCCCAGATCGAATATGGCAACCATCCGTCTTTTTGCGAATAGGTGCGTGGGGTGGCCTCCATAGCCCATAACTGCTCTTGCCCACCGCGCACATAGTAATGGCGATCGTTACTGACCCGCAAATCCGCTTGTCCTGAGCGGGACCAGTCCGAAAACAGGACCGACAGCGCGCAGTAACCCGGCTCGAGATATTCCGGCGGCTGATAGCTGCGGCCGTTGGGGCGGTATAGGACCGTGGGTCCGCAGGCCTCAAACGGGCCATCGGGATTCCGGCGATCAACATAGGTGCCAAAGGCCAGTGTTGGAAGGGTCTGATCAACTTCCCAGGTGGCAGAGAACCCGGTTGTCCAATGGTCCTCTGATTGGAAACCAAGGGTGTCGAAAGGGCGGAAATTGCAATCGGATTCGCCCTTCAAAAGCAGATCAGGGCCAACGCGTAAAACGGCCAGATCCAGAACACCATCATTGTCGACGTCCAATGGGTAAGCCCCGGTTACGCTGGTCAGTGACAATTGCTTGGGCGTATCAGCACGAAATGAAACGCTGTCGAGCGATGTGTTCTTAAACAGTTGGGCAGGATTGGTCCCACCCGCGGCGAAAAGCTCGGGCAGCCCGTCCCCGTCGCAATCGAAAACGGCGACCCCACCGCCCACAAAGTGCTCCCATCCGCCATCATAGGTATGGGCGCCTATGTCAATCTTCTGGAATTGCGGAGCTTGGGCTTCTGCGGTGGACGCAGATGCAAAAGCGAACAGGATACAAAGCTCAGGACGCATGTGTCGCCAGTTCCTTCACCTTCAAGATCGAGACCTGCTCAATCCCGTAAGCCGCAGCACCCTTGGCCCACATCAGGTCGCCCCAGTGATGGACTTTGATTTCCGGCAAGGGGGTATCGACATTCACTACGCCACTTCGAATTCGGGTCATCACCTCGTCGGAATACAGGTGTTCCAAGTCCATCTGAGCGCCTGACAATATAATGCGTTCCGGGTCAAACAGGTTAATCAGGTTGGATATCCCCAGACCAAACATCTGTCCCGCGCGGGCCAGAACGGACTTGGCCCTTTGGTCTCCGGAACGCGCGTTTTTGTGGATTTCCGTTACGGTTTCCGTTCCAGTGCTTTGATCGGCAACGGTTGCTTCCCGGATGAGCGCATAGTCACCGACATAGGCCTCAAGGCAGCCCCGCTGGCCGCATTGGCAAAGCGCGCCGTCCAGTTGAACTTTTGTATGGCCAAACTCTGCTCCGCAGCCACGTTCCCCGCGATACAGCTTGCCGTCCAGCACAATACCAAGCCCAACGCCGTGTTCGATCGTGACGACAAGAAAGTTCTTTAACCCCTTACCTAATCCAAAAAGTTGTTCCGCCTTTGCCACCAGATTGGCGTCGTTTTCAATGAAGGCGGGGCAGGGCAATTCAGTTTCCAGAAATTGACTGAAATCGACGTTTCTTTCGGTCAGGGAAGAGGACCAGTGGACAAAGTTCCTTTCTGCATCCACCAGACCGGCAATCCCAATTGACACGCCGGACAGGGTGTCGATGGTTTCGTTAATCTGAGCGCAAGCCTGATCCATGGCTTTGCGAATGGTCGCCACAAAAGCGGTTGGGGTCATTCGGGCGTCGTCCAGCGGATGTTTGTATGACGTAACCTCATTGCCTTCGAAATCCACAAGAATGACCGAGATCATGTGGCGCGCCACCTTAAGGCCCGCAACAAGGTATGAGCCGCCATTCAACTGAAGCAGGACTCTGGGCCGCCCCCTTTTGGCAGACTTGGATTGTTGTTCGGTTTCGATCTCTTTGATCAGCCCCGCAGAAATGAGGTCGGCCGTGGCGGCGGTAACCGTCGCCGGGCTGGTCTGCAATGCGCTGGCGATATCTATCCGTGAAATCGAGCCTCTGGTCCGGATATGTTCCAGCACCCGCAGGCGGGTAATGTTTCGCTGGTCTGCGGCATTTTGAGAAGCTTTGCTTTTCAGCATCTTGGCCTCGCGAATCTGGTCTTGTCCCCAATCTATTTGGATTTCACCGCTTCTAATAGACTAAATATTTTACCGACTGAAATAAATATGGTATTCAAATTCGTGAGAGCCGCGAATCGAAATGCGATGGCTCCGCAAATGGGAGGAAATCATGAAACGAATTCTCAGCTTTTCGGCTGTGGCCACTTTGTTGGCTTCGACCGCATTCGCAGAGCCAGTGGTCGGCGTAAGCTGGTCGAACTTTCAGGAAGAGCGTTGGAAAACGGATGAAGCAGCCATCAAGTCTGCGCTTGAAGCAGGAGGCGCCGAGTATATTTCGGCAGACGCGCAATCGTCTTCCGCAAAGCAGCTTTCGGACATTGAAAGCCTGATCGCCCAAGGTGTAGACGCGCTTATCATTTTGGCGCAGGACGCGCAGGCAATCGGGCCGGCTGTTCAGGCTGCGGCAGACGAAGGCATTCCGGTCATCGCTTACGATCGCCTGATCGAAGACGACCGTGCGTTCTATCTGACCTTTGACAATGTAGAAGTCGGCAGAATGCAGGCCCGCGCTGTTTTTGAGGCAATGCCCAAGGGCAACTACGTGATGATCAAAGGCTCTCCTACGGATCCGAACGCTGACTTCCTGCGGGGTGGACAGCAAGAGATTATCGGCGCGGCAGTCGACAGCGGTGACATCGTAATCGTTGGAGAAGCCTACACGGACGGCTGGCTGCCCGCGAATGCGCAGCGGAACATGGAACAAATCCTGACTGCAAATGAGAACAACGTGGATGCAGTGGTTGCGTCGAATGACGGCACCGCAGGCGGCGTTGTCGCTGCTTTGACAGCGCAGGGTATGGAAGGCATTCCGGTCTCTGGTCAGGATGGTGATCACGCGGCGCTGAACCGTGTCGCGCTGGGTACTCAGACTGTTTCCGTATGGAAAGACGCCCGTGAGCTCGGCAAGGCCGCTGGCGAAATCGCCGTGGCTTTGACGGGCGGTACAAGCCCCGCTGACGTCGAAGGTGCGATTAGTTGGACATCACCGGGTGGCACCGAGATGAGTTCGGTCTTCCTTGCGCCTGTTCCGATTACCAAGGACAATCTTTCCGTTGTTGTGGATGCCGGATGGATTCCGTTGGAAGATCTGTGCCAGGGCGTTGAAAACGGACCGGCCCCTTGTAACTAAGCTTCAAAGTCCCTGGCCCTTTCGGGGCCAGGGACCATTGCTGAATATGAAAGATCGGAAATGACCGAAACTTCGTCTCAGCCGGTACCTGAAAAAGCGAAACCCAGCCTGTTCCAGCAGTTGGAACTGGACATGCGGCTTTTGGGAATGATCGGCGCGTTTGTCATCCTGTGCATCGGGTTCAACATCTTTACGGATGGCCGGTTCCTGACGCCTCGGAACCTGTTCAACCTGTCCATCCAGACGGTTTCGGTTGCCATTATGGCGTGCGGGATGGTGTTCATAATCGTCACGCGGCACATAGATTTGTCGGTCGGAGCATTGCTGGCGACAACGTCGGCAGTGATGGCAATGACGCAAACCGAGCTGTTGCCGCAGGTACTTGGGATGGGTTTGAACAATCCTGCAACCTGGGCGATCACCATTGTCGTCGGGCTGTTAGTGGGCACGCTGATTGGTGCGTTTCATGGCTGGTTGGTCGGTTATCTGACGATACCAGCATTCATTGTCACGCTTGGTGGATTCCTGGTTTGGAGAAACGTGGCGTGGTATCTGACCAGCGGCCAAACGATTGGTCCGCTGGACAGTACATTCCTGATGTTCGGCGGAACCAACGGAACGCTTGGAACCACAACAAGCTGGCTATTTGGTTTGTTCGCTACGGCGGTCGCCATTTGGGCTTTGTGGAGCGGTCGACGTGCAAAAGCGTCACATGGCTTCCCCGTCAAACCTGTTTGGGCCGAGGCCACTCTGGCCGGGATCATCGCACTCGCAATACTTGGGTATGTCTACATCGTAAACAGCTACGCCATTCCGACACGTCGGCTGCAACGTATGTTCGAAGCACGCGGCGAAACTATGCCGGAGGGGCTGGTCGTCGGGTACGGCATACCAATTTCTGTCCTCATCCTGATCATCGTCGCGGTAACCCTGACGATCGTAGCGCGGAAAACTCGTTTTGGACGCTATATCTTTGCCACCGGTGGAAACCCGGATGCGGCAGAGCTTTCCGGCATCAATACGCGACTGCTGACCGTTAAGATTTTTGCGCTGATGGGCTTTTTGTGCGCCGTTTCTGCTGTGGTCGCCTCGGCGCGCCTTGCAAACCACTCGAACGATATTGGCACGCTGGATGAATTACGGGTCATCGCGGCCGCTGTTATTGGTGGGACCGCGTTGTCTGGTGGCATCGGCACCATTTATGGTGCGATCCTTGGCGCATTGATCATGCAGGCGCTGCAATCTGGTATGGCAATGGTTGGCGTCGACGCGCCGTTTCAGAATATTGTGGTCGGCAGCGTTCTGGTGCTGGCCGTCTATATCGACATCGTCTACCGCAAGCGATTGGGGGCCAAGTGATGCAAGCTCAGGATACGCATGAAACCTCTGTGAAGTCTGGACGCGGCTCTGGCGAAGCGCCATTGGTCGAGATGCGCGATATTTCGATCTCCTTCGGCGGGATCAAGGCCGTCGACCATGTGTCGGTCGATCTTTATCCGGGTGAAGTCGTGGGGCTGCTGGGGCATAACGGGGCCGGTAAGTCCACGCTGATCAAGGTCCTGTCGGGCGCTTATCAAATGGATCACGGCGAGATTTTGATTGATGGCAAGCCGGTCGAGATCGCGAACCCTCGCGATGCGCGCGCAAATAACATCGAAACCATCTATCAGACACTTGCCTTGGCAGACAATCTGGACGCGACCTCAAACCTCTTCCTGGGGCGTGAAATGACCACGCCTTTTGGTTTGGTCAACGACGCAGCCATGGAGGCCGAATGCCGCAAGATCATGGCACAACTCAACCCGAACTTTCAGAAGTTCAATGATCCTGTCTCTGCGTTGTCGGGTGGTCAAAGACAATCTGTGGCGATCGCGCGAGCCGTCTATTTCAACGCGCGCATTCTGATCATGGATGAGCCGACAGCAGCGCTTGGGCCGCATGAAACTCAGATGGTGGCTGATCTGATCCACCAGCTAAAGGCGCAGGGCATCGGCATATTCTTGATCGACCACGACGTGCATGCCGTTATGGAGCTGTGTGACCGCGCCTCGGTCATGAAGAACGGCAAACTGGTTGGGACGGTCGATATTGCGGACGTCACGGATGACGACCTTTTGTCAATGATCATTCTGGGCAAGCAGCCAGCACAAAAAGCAGAATAGGGGGCAGACATGCCAAGTGGATTTTTTGACGGGATTGAGCAGATCCAGTTTGAAGGCGCAGACAGCAAGAACCCATTGGCGTTCCGGCACTACAATCCGGACGAAATTGTCATGGGCAAACGGATGGAAGACCATCTGCGGTTTGCTGTGGCGTGGTGGCACTCATTCGCATGGGAGGGGGGCGACCCCTTTGGCGGGCCTACATTCGAACGCCCGTGGTATCCACAAGATGACATGGGTCGCGCGCGCCTAAAGGCGGACATTGCTTTTGAACTGTTTGATCTTCTGGGCCAGCCATTCTTTTGCTGGCACGATGCTGATATTCGGCCAGAGCAGGGCAATTTTGCCGATAATCTGAGAACCCTTGAGGAAATCACCGATTACATTGGCGAAAAAATGCAGGCGTCTGGCACCAAGCTGCTTTGGGGTACGGCCAATATGTTCAGCCACCGCCGTTGGATGGCTGGTGCCAGCACAAACCCTGATCCTGAAGTGTTTGCATTTGCCGCAGCAACAGTGAAATCGTGCATGGATGCGACCCACAAGCTGGGCGGTGAAAACTATGTTCTTTGGGGTGGCCGGGAAGGCTATGAAACCCTTTTGAACACGGATTTGAAGGCCGAGTTGGACCATATGGGCCGGTTTTTGAACATGGTCGTTGAGTACAAGCACAAAATTGGGTTCAAGGGCACTATTCTCGTGGAGCCCAAACCGCAGGAGCCGTCCAAACACCAGTACGACTACGACGCGGCGACGTGTATCGGATTTCTCAGGAAGTACGGTTTGGAGGGCGAGGTCAAATTGAACCTCGAGCAGGGGCATGCGATCCTGGCCGGGCACAGTTTCGAGCATGAAATTGCGGTCGCTGCTGCCGAAGGGATGCTTGGTTCGATCGACATGAATCGAAACGATTACCAGTCCGGGTGGGACACGGACCAGTTCCCGAATAACACGCCAGAGGTTGCCTTGGCTTATTACTACATTCTGAAGGCCGGTGGTTTTACGACCGGGGGCACAAACTTTGACGCAAAGGTACGGCGCCAATCCATTGACGCAGAAGATCTTGTTGCAGCCCATGTTGGTGGAATGGACATCTGTGCCCGAGGCTTGAAAGCTGCGGCCGCCATGATTGATGACGGCGGTTTGGAGGACGCGTTGTCAGAACGGTATTCCGGTTGGAGTACACCAGAAGCGGCGTCCATGTTGGACAGCAGTCTGGAAGAAATCTCCGCTCGTGTTCTGCGGGAGAATACCAACCCTGAACCGCGATCCGGGCGTCAGGAAATTCTGGAAAATTATGTGAACAGGTTTGTGTAGCCAAGAAAAACAGCAACCGGGTACTGTCAAAAGAACATGGATCAGAACGGCCTAAGTCGTTCGTTGCTTTCGTTCATGTATAAGCGGTTCCCATCAGAACATTCCGGCCGGGAAGGACCAATTTCCGGCCTCGTGCGTTTAGTTTGATGATGCGAGTGGCTTGCGTAACTTGCTGCTCAACTCTTAACGCCCGATAAGTCCCAAGAGACTTTCCCGCTAGCCAGAGAAACTGTGGCCGTTTCAGGTGCATTTCGAGATTGAGCACGAGGTCGACTGATGCAGGCTCCAAATTTCACGACTGTGCATTCAGGTTCATCAGATTTTCATGCTGCCGATTTGCCGAGCCAAAAGCTTCAATTCCTGAGCGTAGGCTAGACGAACCACACCGACCCGGTCCCGGGTTTTGATCGACCCGCGTTTGGCTGAATGATGGCGCATATCTGCCTCTGCAATGCGACGCATCTTGAGCTGGCATTGCATGAGGTCATTGCGCACTTCGTTCAAAATCTGCTGCCGATCAGCCTCGGTCATGGCGTCAACTCCTTTTGGAGGGCAAATCATAGATGGGGTGTATGACTTGCCCCTCAGGTAGGGGTAGACACCTGAATTGAATTGTGAATTTAAGTCATTTTATTGGAGTTCTGGCGATTAGCTGACTGAAAAAGTTAAACCCGCGCCACCAACTTGCTAGCGGGGGCACAGTTGGCGACACGGGTCGCCACAGGTGCCGGTGGGTTGGGGTGGAGCTGTCGGTCAAGCCTAATGCAGCGCGAAATCGATGCGTGCCCAAGGCGGACCTTAGTCAGGCTGTTGGAAATGCCGGGGCAGCGAAGGATCACAGACCTACTTACTTAACCCTGCGTCGAAAACGGTCACCATTTCGTTTCTAAGGCGATCCACGTCTTCGTCCACTGAAACGGAGTGATCGCAGGTGAATGACGGCAGTACCTCGACCCGGATCGTCCCGCTTTTGGGCAAGTGTTTGTCGCGCGGCATAAGCGCGTCGGATGCGTGAATTACAATGGGCCGTATCGTGCGGCCGGTGGCGCGCGCGACTATGACGGCTCCGGCTTTGAACGTGCCGAGGCTTTCGGAACTGGTGCGCGTGCCCTCTGGGAACAACACGACAGAGCGGCGTTCAGGCATAGCTCGGACGGCCTCGGTAAGCGTCTCAAGCGCCACCGCGCCACTTTTCCGGTCAATCTCTACCAGCCCTGCGCCCTTGAATCCACGGCGTAGCAGAGCCGCATCGCACAGCTCCTTTTTGGCGGCGAAGGTGATCCACTTGGCGTCGGGCATGACGTCCATCAAAGCGAACCCATCCAGATGGCTGCGGTGGTTGATCACGATGATGCTGTTGGTGTCGGCGGTCAGTGCGGCCCTATCCGCTTGTGTCATCTCTGTTCGGATACTCAGCAGCCACAGAAGCCGCGAACAGGCACGTTTGACCAGCGGCCAGTACCAGCCGCGAAAACCTTGTCGTTTACCGCAAAGCAAGGGCACAAAGGCGATGTACAGGAAATAGAATGGACCCAGCAGGAACAACGCGGCGCGTTTTATGACCCGCAGGCGAGCCGGGTCAATGGCCGCTAGTGCAGACCTTTCCTTTTGAGGCTGGAGTGACATAGGTTCCCGTCCGGTGTGATGACTGCCGGGAGAGGTTCTAGAGGTTTCTACGTCTGGCATTTGCTGCCTGCCCTCTGGGCGCACGGCCCGACAAGCACCCTGCACCCCGCCTCTATGCGGCAATGGCCAGGGTACATCAACAGAAAGTCTGACTTTGACGATTGCAATAGCTGGCTTAAGCCTGAAACCAGCCATTGCAATCGGTCGTTAAACACCCGGCACTTGTCGCAGAAACGGCATTGGTCCATTTTCAACAAATGAACGTCTTGGGGCGCAGGAGATGGATAAACCACAGACTAAGTTCACATCGGCCGGTAACGTCGCGGTAGCCTACCAGGTCGTAGGTGATGGTCCTGTGGATTTAGTTTACGCATCCGGGTGGCTTCACAACATAGATGTTGTTTGGGAACACCCTGGGTACAACCGTTTCCTTTCAAAGTTGGCTGGGCGTAGCAGACTTATCTTGTTCGATAAGCGCGGAACTGGGATGTCCGATCGTGAGGTGGGTGCCCCAACGCTGGAAGAGCGCACCGATGACATACGTGCTGTTCTGGACGCGACGGGCTCGGAAAAAGCATCAATATTTGGTGTTAGCGAAGGCGGCAACATGACGACAATGTTCGCTGCCAGCTATCCAGAAAGGGTCAGCAATGTCGTTCTCGTCGGTTCCTAGGCATGCCGCGCTTGGAAACCTGACTGGCCCTTCGGGGTGCGGCGGGGCGATTTCGAAAAGTTTCTTGAGAATATGCAACAGAACTGGGGCGATACTGCCGAGTTTCTGTCCGAGCGTGCCCCAAGCGTCTGGGAAGATCCCGCCGAACAAGCGTTTATGAGTCGGCTATTGGTCCAGTCTGGCAGCCCTGGAACTGCGGTAAACATCACCCGATTAAATTATGAACTCGATATTCGGCCAATCCTATCCGCCGTGCATGTCCCTGCGCTGGTGCTCCATTCGCGCGGCGACCGTTCAGTCTCGCTCGACGAGGCAGAGTACATTTCCGACACCCTTCCGTATGGAAGCCTGAAGATACTTGAGCGTGAAGATCACCTGCCATGGGTCGGCGACGTAGATGAAGTTGCAGACGAGATTGCAAAGTTCGTAGGCGCCCCGGAAAGCGCTGAGTTTGGCGACCGTATCCTGGCAACGATTGTGATGACCGACATTGAAGGATCGACCAAAGCTGCGGAACAAATGGGGGATACTCGCCGGAGAGAGTTGATTGATGCCCATGACACCACAGCGGCTCGAATTATCGCCCGTCATGGAGGCAACCTCGTGAAGACATTGGGCGACGGTGTTTTGGCCACATTCTCTGGGCCGAGCCGAGCCGTCTGTTGCGCGCGCGAGCTTCAGTCCGAAATGTCAAAACTGGGGCTTACTCTGCGCGCTGGTGTTCACACCGGAGAATGCGAGCTTCGCGGTCAGGATGTTTCAGGCATCGCGGTCAACATGGCCGCCCGAATCCTAGATGTAACGCCCGGAGGTTCGTGCCGCGTGTCATCCATTGTTCGAGAACTGACGGCTGGTTCGGGTCTGGAGTTTGAGCAAGTTGGGACCCACCGTTTCAAGGGAATTCAGGGTGAATGGGTGTTGTACGCCATCGCGTGATCTCTCTGGGGTTGAAAATCAGTCGCTCATAAGGTCGCGTGTGATTGGTAGCGAGTGCATTGGGTCCTCTTTCCCCCAAACCCTCTTCGTCGTCTAATATAATTGATCAGGAACGTAGACACTGGGGTCTCTCTATTTTCCCGTTTCTGTTCATTTCTCATACTCCATCGGGTTCTGGTTACCATAAGGCCGGTGGTCGTGCTGGATAGAGCTAACGAGCTCTGAGGCCTCGAATTCGGATCTGATGCGCAGATTGACAGCCGTCGCTTCCTTATCGTGACTCTGGTGGATGGCCGCGGGAGAGAGAACCTGGTGCTGGTTGGCGGCAAATTGCTATCTGGCTTGCGGGTCACGAGGGAATTGGACCGACTGATTGGTCAGCAGGGTGCTCCAATAACCATCGTTTCGGACAATGGCACCGAGTTCATCAACATTGCCGTGTTCGGATGGGCGCGTATCTTACTCGCTGGCGAATACAGGAGGCGACGGATGGGGCGGAAAACACTCAAAGAGGGTTTGGCCCTCAGCTACTCTTGACCCTTATGAACGCGGTCTGGCAACGCTGTTTCGTGTCACGATGGTGTGGTCCAAGTACATCAATTCTGCAGGTGCTGTATTGTCTTCGAGTAGGTCCAGAAGGATCTCCATCGCACGTTGTCCGATGAGATTCCGCGCCTGATGCACCGTCGTCAGTTCAGGCTGAAAAATCCGTGAAAACGGCACGTCGTCGAAGCCCATGACGGAAATTTCGCCGGGGACCGAGTATCCATGTTTCTGAAGGCCCCGGATGACGCCCATCGCGGATTCGTCATTTGCGCAGAACGCAGCGGTGGTATCTGGATGCTGCGCGAACAGGTGATCCGCTGCCCGCTCTCCATCGCCGTAAGTGAAGCCGCCGGGAATGGTGCAGATTTGATCCGTTAGGCCGGTTTCCGTCATCGCCTGAATATATCCGGCGCGCCGGTCTTTTGTCAGTGCATTGCCTTCAGGTCCGGTGACATGCGCGATCCTCTGATGCCCCTGGGCAAGCAGATATTGCGTGGCATCAAACGCGGCCTTCTGGTTGTCGGTCCCGACATGCGCGTAGCCTGCGCCCTCTGGACGTTCCGAGATTGACACGATCGGAGTGCCCTCGGGCAGCATTCCGTCAGGGGGGGCAGTTCCGTTCAGAATCAAGGCCCCGTCCGCGCGCCCGTTGCGCAGGTTTTCGAGGATATTTTCATAGCGCGCGTCGTCCCCATTGGTGTTGCCGATCAGGATCGTCAGACTGGCGCGGGTCGCGACCTCTTCAATGCCCGACAGGATCTTGGAAAAGAATGGGTTGGCAATATCCGGAAGGATAACCAAAACCGTACCCGACCGGTTGCGCCGCAGCATCTGTGCTGCTGTATTGACGCTGTATCCTGTCTCGGAGACTGCCGCAAAAACCGCATCCCGAGTTTTTTTGGACACGATATCAGGAGATTGTAATGCCCGGCTGACCGTTGCGGTTGAGACACCGGCAACTCTGGCAACATCCCGAACTGTGGGCCTTTTGGTCGAACTTCTTGTCATGTTGAAAGCTTATAGCAGCGTGAAACAAAAAATGTAATGGTTTACATTCATCATGAAAACGATTACATAGATTCGCGGCAAAGATGCTTTTTTGGCCTTGGGAGGGGAAATGAAGCTGGGAGTTAATCTTCTATGCGTTGGAGGGCTGATCGGCGAAGCGCAACTGGATTTCTGTCAGCTTGCTGCTGAGGCCGGGTATGACGGTGTCGAAATTCCCGTCTTGGAAGGGCAGCCAGACCACTACGCCTGGCTGGGCGCTCAACTCGATGCGCTCGGGCTTGAGAGGACCTGCACCGCGATTGTTCCTGACCCCAAAGCAGATCCAACCAGCCCAGATCCTCAGGTTCGGGCCAGAGGTGTCGCGCATCTGAATTGGTTACTGGATTGTGCGACGGCACTTGGCGCGCAAACGATCGGCGGGCCTTTTCATGCGCCCATCGGACACTTTACCGGCAGCGGCCCGACGGCTGACGAATGGCAGCGCGGCGCAGAAGCCCATCGCGACATGGCAGACACAGCGGCCAAGCGCGGCATGCTGCTGGCTTTGGAGCCTTTGAACCGGTTCGAAACCCATTTCCTGAATACTGCCGAACAGGCCGCGCAGTATTGTGAGCTGGTCGGACACCCGGCTTTTGGGATCATGTACGACACCTTCCATGCGCATATTGAGGAAAAGGATCAGGCACAGGCGATTGCCTCCCTGTCCGGTCATATCAACGTTCTGCATGCCTCGGAAAACGACCGGGGCACGCCCGGCACGGGACAGATCGACTTTGGTGCGGTGTTCTCTGCTGTCAAGAAGACCGGATTTGACGGATGGGTGGTGATGGAGGCCTTTGGCGCAGGCGTCCCTGAACTTGCTGCAGCCACCCGGATCTGGCGGCCGATGTTCGAGGATCATCCGCAGTTGTTTCGCGACAGTGCCATGTTCATTCGCAATGGGTGGGCGCAGGCATGAGCGGCGATATCATCTTTGAGATGAAGGGGATCACCAAGGTGTTTCCCGGCATCAAGGCACTGGACGGGGTCAGTTTTTCCGCCCGTGCGGGCGAGGTTCACGCTCTGGTCGGCGAAAATGGCGCGGGCAAGTCCACTTTGATGAAGGTGCTGTCGGGCGTCTATCAGGCTGAAGAGGGCGATATTTTCCTGCGCGGTCAGAAGGTCCGGTTCCAGCACCCGCTTGAATCGCTCGCGCAAGGCGTCAGCGTGATTTATCAGGAATTCTCGCTGCTGCCCGACCGAACGGTTGCCCAGAATATCTTTCTGGGACGTGAACCCACACGCAGTTGGGGCCTGCTGGATACCGAGAAGATGCGGCGCGAAACGCAGGACGTGCTGGCGCTGTTTGGCGACCGTCATCGTTTCGGCCCGGAAACTTTGGTTAGCGATCTGGATGTCGCGCAACAGCAAATGGTCGAGATTGCCAAGGCTTTGTCGCTGAATGCGCAAGTGATCGTCATGGACGAGCCGACTGCGGCCCTCAACGATACCGAGTGTGATCTGCTATTCCAACTGGTTGATGATCTGCGCGGTCAGGGCCGCTCGATTGTCTACATTACCCACCGTATGCGCGAAATCCGTCGTCTGGCGGACCGTGTCACAGTGATCAAGGATGGCAAAGTCGCTGCTGCCTTTGACCATGTGCCCGAAACCGGCCGGATCGTCGAAGCCATGGTCGGGCGCGATATTGGGCACTTCTATCCCGAACCTGCGACACCGGAAGAAATCGGCGATGCGGTTCTGACAGTGCGTGGTGGCGGTAATGACCGGTTGTTCGACATTGATCTTGAGCTGCGCGCAGGCCAGATCACCGGGTTTGCAGGCGTTCAGGGGGCAGGTCGCACAGCGCTGGCGCTGGCTTTGTTCGGGGCAGAGTCGTTTGAAACCGGCACCGTGACAGTCGATGGGAAATCTGTCTCTCTTACCAGCCCGCGCAGCGCCGCCAAGGCCGGGATTGCGATGCTGCCCGGCGACCGCAAGGCCGAGGGGTTGATGCTGATGCAATCGGTCCGTGACAACGGCATGATTTCGGCCCGGGCCTTTTCCGGCACCTTGGGCGCGCCGGATAAAACGCCGATCACAACGCTCGATCAGATGGACGCGCTTTTTGATGCGTTCGATCTGCGCGCTGCGAATTACGAGGTCGAGATTCAGTCTCTGTCCGGTGGCAATCAACAAAAGGCCATCGTTGCGCGCTGGCTGTCCTTGGCCCCTAAGGTTTTGATCTTTGTCGAACCAACCCGAGGCATCGACGTCAACACCAAGGCGGGGATTTACGCTCAGATGCGCAAACTGGCGCAACAGGGGGCGGCAGTCATGGCGATCTCATCCGACCTGCCCGAGGTGTTGGGCATCTCGGACCGGGTGCTGGTTATGAGCGACGGCAAGATCGTGGCCGAGTTCGGACATGGCGCCAGCGAAACCGAAGTCATGCACGCCGCGACAGAGGCGCATCTGGAATTGGAAGCCTCATGAATATCCCAAGACCTAAAAATCTTGCCGCGCTGGCCCCATTCCTGCTGCTTTTGGCGGCTATCGCGGTCTATGTCTCTGTCGCGATTGCAACCCGGCAGACCCAATATCTGACGGCCGAGAATCTTCTGGGCCTGCTGGGGCGCTCCATCGCGTTGGGGATCACAGCGATTGGGCAGACCTTTGCCATCCTGATCGCCTCGATCGACCTTAGCGTGGCTAACCTGATCTCGGTTTCGGCGGTGCTTGCGTCCTCTATCATGTCGGGTGATCCATCCATGATGCTGCCTGCAATTGCGGCGGTGTTGGCCGTGGGCGTTGTGGTCGGCCTGATCAACGGTCTTGTGATCACCCAGTTTGAGGTCAATCCGCTGATCGCCACGTTGGGCATGGCGCTGATCCTGCAAGGGCTGCTGAGCGCGACCTTCAACAACTTTGCCGGAGAGGTTCCGGAAGAGTTTCAGGTCTTTGCCTATGGGCAGGTTGGCGGCATCTCGATCAGTCTGATTTTCCTGATCGCGCTGACCGTGGCCGCGTGGGTTTTTCTGCGCTTTACCCGCGCAGGCTCCAATATCTATTCGGTCGGTGGCAACCCTGACGCATCCAAGCTTGCGGGGATTCGGACGACGCGCGTCGTTATCATGGCGCATGTGATCTGCTCGGTCTGCGCCACCATCGCGGGGCTCTATCTGGCAAGCCGCTTACGCTCGGGCGCGCCGTGGATCGGTCGGGACGGGGTTTATGATCTGGAATCCATCGCTGTGGTGGTGATTGGCGGAACGGCTCTGTCCGGCGGTCGCGGCGGGGTTTGGGGCACGCTGATGGGCGTGATGATCTTTTCTCTGATCGACTCGATCTTCAACATTGCGGGCGTTGATGCCTTTGCCAAACAAATCCTGCGCGGGGTCATAATCGTGGCCGCGGTCGCCGTCTACGCCGTGCGCAGCCGGAGGATCGAGGCATGATGGCCCGACTGAAACAGATCAACCCGGTCTTTCTGGTTCTGGCTCTGCTATTCGTGGCGATCGCAGTCCTTTCGCCGTATTTCCTGCAACCGGCCGGGTACATGAATTTCCTGAAACGGGCCGCGCCAATTGCGATTTTGGCGGTGGGGCAGCTTTATGTCATCAACTCGGGCGGGTTCGACCTGTCGGCGGGGGCATTGGTGACGCTGACGGTGATCGGAAGCTCGATCCTGCTGGACGGGGATGCCAGCGCGACGTGGTGGGTTATCCTGGCCATGCTGGGGGTTGGTGTGATCGTCGGCACGGTGAACGCGCTGGTGGTGTCGTGGCTCAAGGTGCCGTCGATCATTGCTACGCTGGGGATGATGATCACCCTCAGCGGGATTGCCCTGACATGGTCGGGCGGAGCGCCGCGCGGATACCTGCCCGAAAATTTCCGGTTCTTCGGCCGTTATCTGATTAAGGACTTGCCGCTGATCAAAATCCTGCCCGTTGCGGTGATCGTGATGGTCGTGGTCTGCGTCGCGATGTGGTGGCTGATGCACCGCACCAACTATGGCAAGCGGCTGATCGCCATGGGCGACAACCCAAAGGCCGCATTGTTAGCCGGAGTCCCACTCACGGAAACCCGAATTGTCGCCTTTGTCATGTCTTCGGTCTCGGCTGTACTCGCAGGAATATTGCTGGGCGGGTTCGCGGGCGTGTCCACCGATGTGGGGGTCGGGCTGGAATTGCAGGCCATCACCGCTGCCGTCATTGGCGGGGCGCAGTTACTTGGCGGGCGCGGCACCGTGGGGGCCACCATCGCAGGCGCGCTGGTGTTGCAGGCGATGTTCACGCTGCTCAACATTTTGGGCTTTCCCAAACCCATCCGTGACGTGGTGCAAGGGCTGATTTTGATCTCGGCGGTTGTGATCGCCGGATACCGACGACGCCGATCCGGGGGATAGGCGCCCCAAGCAATTCAGAGGAGGAAACAAGAATGATCAACAAATTCACGGCAACAGCCCTGACAACGCTGGCGTTGGCTTTGCCCGCCCAAGCGCAGAACTTCGACGACCCGGTCGAATTCGCAAAACAAAAAGACATGCTGGGCGCGGCAGCCAATGGCGATGCGACAACCCCTTGGCTGCAGTACTATGGCGACGTGATGGCGGATACTTCGGGCTTCAAGAAAGATGGCCCGCACACGATCTGTTTCTCGAACGCAGGCGTGAACAACCCTTGGCGCGTGGTTGGTTGGAACACCATGCAGGCCGAGGTCGAACAACATGACAACATCGCCGAGTTCGTTGTAACCGATGCCGAAGGCTCGGACGACAAACAGATCGCCGATATCGAGGACCTGCTGGCCGGTGGCACCTGTGACGCGCTGATCGTGTCCCCCAACACAACGGCTGCCTTGACCCCTGCTGTTGAAAAAGCCTGCGAGCAACTGCCAGTGATCGTGTTTGACCGTGGCGTGAATACCGATTGCCCGGTCACGTTCATCAAGCCAGTCGGCGGCTATGGCTTTGGCATCCAGTCCGGTGAATTCATCGCCGCCAATGCGCCCGAAGGCTCGGACGTATTGATGCTACGCATCCTGCCCGGCGTGGACGTTCTGGAAACCCGCTACTCTGCCGCCAAGCGCATTCTGGAAGAAGCCGGTCTGAACATCGTCGGTGCCGAGTTCACTGATGGCGACCGCGCCAAGACTAAGGCGATTGTCGAGGACTATATCCAGCGCGGCAACCAGTTGGGCGCGGTCTGGATGGACGCGGGCGCAACCTCGGTCGCGGCGATCGAAGCGTTCGAGGATATGGGTCTGGACGTGCCGATCGTCACTGGCGAGGACCAGCAGGACTTTTTGCAGAAATGGCAGGAGATTGGCATGAACACCATCGCGCCGACCTACCCGACCTATCAGTGGCGCACGCCCATTCTGGCAGCTTTGAAAATTTTGGATGGTGAAGCTATCCCCGGACCGGAATGGAACCTGCCGCAGCCGGCGATCACCAATGACAACCTGGGTGATTTCGTAAACGCATCCATGCCTCCGCTGCACTATGCGGCCTGTGGCTGCGAAGGCATGCCGGGCTATCCGGAACGCTGGGGCGGCAAGTAATCGCCTTAACTCGTCAGGCCCCGGTCGGGGCCTGACACACAGGATTTTCATGGGAGGCTGATATGCCGGGTACGATCAAAGGACCGGGGTTATTTCTGGCGCAGTTTGCGGATAATGTTGCTCCGTTCAATTCGCTGGGATCGATTGCGGAATGGGCAGCGGGTCTGGGGTACAAAGCCGTTCAGATCCCGACATTTGACGGGCGGCTGTTCGATCTGGACAAGGCCGCAGACAGCCAGACCTATTGCGACGACGTGCTGGGCACCTGCCGCGATGCGGGCGTTGAGGTCAGTGAACTGTCGACCCACCTTCAAGGCCAATTGGTCGCCGTTCATCCCGCTTACGATCAGTCCTTTGACGCCTTCGCGCCCGAGACCGTGCATGGAGACCCTCGGGCGCGGCAGGACTGGGCTGTGGACCAGGTCAAGAAAGCCGCCGTCGCTGCACGGCGCATGGGGCTGGATACGACCGTCAGCTTTACCGGATCGCTGGCCTTCCCCTATCTTTATCCGTGGCCGCAACGCCCGCAGGGTCTGATTGAGGAAGCTTTTGCCGAGCTTGCCCGCCGCTGGCGTCCGATCTTCGATGCCTATACCGATCAGGGCGTTGCCATTGGCTTTGAAATCCACCCCGGGGAGGACGTGTTTGATGGTGCCACCTTCGAGATGTTCCTCGACGCCGTAGACGGGCACGAGGCCTGCCAGATCAACTATGATCCCTCGCATTTCCTGCTGCAGCAGATGGATTATCTGGAATTCATCGACCTCTATCACGAGCGCATCTGCGCCTTTCACGTCAAGGATGCCGAGTTCAACCCGACTGGGCGGCAAGGTGTCTATTCTGGCTATCAGGGCTGGACCAATCGGGCCGGCCGCTTCCGCTCACTTGGCGACGGACAGGTGGATTTCAGCGCGATTTTTTCGAAACTGACGCAGTACGGCTATGACAGTTGGGCGGTGCTGGAATGGGAATGCTGCCTGAAATCCCCCGAACAGGGGGCCGCCGAGGGCGCGCCTTTCATCGCGCGCCACATCATCGAAACCACGGACAAGGCCTTTGACGATTTCGCAGGGGGCGAGGTCGATCAGGCCATGATCCGATCCATGTTGGGGTTGGGCCAATGAAAACGTTGAAACTGGGTATGGTCGGGGGCGGGCAGGGTGCCTTTATTGGTGGCGTCCACCGCATCGCCGCCCGACTGGATGGACAATGGGACCTGGTGGCGGGGGCACTGTCATCCGACCCGCAGCGTGCGGAAACCTCGGCGCAGGAGTTGGGCATCGAACGGTCTTATTCTGATTTCCGCCAGATGGCGCAGGCCGAAGCTGCCCGTGACGACGGCATCGACGCGGTGGCCATCGTAACGCCCAACCACATGCACGCGGACCCGACCATCGCGTTTCTTGAGGCCGGGATTCACGTCATTTGCGACAAACCATTGGCGGCCACAGCTGAGGATGCCGCACGGATCAAAACTGCAGCCGAAGCGTCGTCTGCGCATTTCATCCTGACCCACAATTACACCGGTTATCCGATGATCCGTCAGGCGCGTGAGATGGTGCAGACGGGCGATCTAGGCAAACTGCGGCTGGTGCAGGTGGAGTACGCGCAGGACTGGCTGACGGAACCCGCCGCGTCTGACAACAAACAGGCCGACTGGCGCACCGATCCCGCGCGATCCGGGGCAGGGGCCATCGGGGATATCGGCACCCATGCCTTCAATCTGGCCCATTTCGTGACGGGTGAGGTCCCCTCGCATCTGGCAGCAGACCTGTCCAGCATGGTTCCAGACCGGCAGGTGGATGACAACGCCCATATTCTGCTGCGCTATTCCAGCGGCGCGCGGGGAATGCTATGGGCCAGTCAAGTTGCCGTCGGCAACGAAAACGGCTTGCGCCTGAGGGTCTACGGTGATCGCGGTGGGCTGGAATGGTCGCAGGAACACCCAAACCATATGCACTTCACCCGCTTTGGACAGCCCACTCAAACCCTGACACGCGGCGGAGCCGGAGCCTCTGATGCCGCCAACGCAGTCACGCGCGTGCCGGGCGGCCACCCTGAAGGCTATCTGGAAGGTTTTGCAACGCTTTATGCCGAGGCCGCCGCTTTGATAAGAGGAGACCAAAGAGTCGACTTGCTGCCCGACCTGCAAAGCGGGTTACTGGGCATGGCGTTTATTTCCGGCGCGCTGGAGTCTTCAAAGAAAGATTCTTGCTGGTACCGTTTTCCTTCGAATGTTCTGGATTCCTGAAAATTTGTGCCAGCTTGCCGATAAGGGCAGAAATTCCCGTAATCGTCTTGTAGCTAGCTCAAGGCATTGTACGTGGCAATCGATCTAGGGAAGAATTGCGAATTGGTTCAGTATTGAGCGGCCTTGGACGCACAGGAGCCAACGATGGTTCTGATGTGAAATTCGATGCAGAGTGTTGAAGTCATCAGAACTTAAGTTAAGCGTCTGACCTCGCGCCAAGCATTCGCGTAAAACTCAGCGGTGCGTGTCGGACCTCGACCGCTAGTTCACGTTGCCCGGACAGGTCGGGCTTGAAACCGACCCCGCTGCCTGAGGTAATATGATGGCGCCACTGGCCTCCTAGCGAAGTCACCGGGTGCAGTGTTGAGACCACTCAGCCCGGCAAAGTCCGAGCTCTTTGCATTCGACAAGGACGAAGACGGCATTCCTGACGGTGCAAGCGTCGATACCGAAGGCGGGGTTTGGATCGCGGTACCCGGCGGCGCGCAGGTTGAGCGCCGCCTGCCAGATGGGCTCTAGATAAATAACCGCATACCGGCGATATCGGTGATCTCCAGAAAGCCAGTTGGGGTCGCATTGGATTCAATTTTTACCTTAAATTGCTGCCAAAAGACGTGGACGTGCCGCATGGGCATACTATTGTGGTTTGCCTGTGCGAAGAGACACATTCGATATCTTTTCCCAACACCTACCGACAGGTGTCTGAACGCTCAGCTTCTCTTTGAAGGCTTGCGGAAGGGTCTTGCTTCTCCGCCCTTGTCGTTTCTGTGTTTTGAACGAGATGCGTTGGAACCTTTGTTTTTAGCCTTGTGAAGCGCTTTTCGTGCTCTCAGAGATTTAGATGAGTCAGAGGCGTTCTTGTCACGTTTTTGCCCCTTCTTTCCCTTCGCGGTGGGCTGTGATTTTGCCGTTCCGTTCTCGCTTGTCCGCTGCGAGCGCAAAGCATTTGCCTGCTTTGGTTTGTCTTCTCTAGCTTGCCTATCCGATGTGCTTGCCGCGGGCTTTCTTCTGTCCTTTGGGCGTTCGGACGCAATCTGGGCATTTTGCTCTGAGCGTTTGGAGGTGCGCGCAGCATTTGACGGTTTGCCTGAACGAGGCCTTTTGTTCATGACAGCGTCGTCTGATGAATGTGGTGCCGCAGGCGGCCCCTTAGGCGAGGCATCGAAATCTGGTGTGCCCGCCAGCTCAGTCAGCGTCGCACCTTGCTCTATGGTGAGCTCGGCACCCAATTCTTTTTTCATTGCAGGCACTGCATCATTGGCAATCTCGACAAAAGTCTCTTGGTATTGAACGCGGATTGCGCCGATGGCGTCTTTGGAGAGACCCGCATTGCGGCACAGCATTGGCAACAACCAACGCGGCTCTGCACGCTGTTTGCGCCCCAAGGAAAGTGAGAACCAAGTGCTTGGCCCAAACGCCGCGCGCGTTTCAGATTTGCTTTTTTTAGTCTCTGACACCGTTCCCAGAATCTCCGGCGCTGAGTGGCGCTCTCGGTAGAGGCGCAAATAGGCTGCCGCGACCTGCTCTGGTGTCCTTCCCTTAAGCAGCCGTTCTGCAAAAGCCGTTTCCTCGACGCTTGGCAGCTCATCTAAGGCAGGATTGGAAATGATGCGCTCCTCTTCCCGAGCGAGCACCTCATCCGCTGAGGGAGGGACGCCCCATTCGGCCTCCAACTTGGCCGTTTTCAGCAATCGTTGCGCCTTCGAGCGGTGCCGTCCTGGTGCGATCAAGATGGACATTCCTTTGCGCCCGGCGCGGCCCGTGCGCCCCGAGCGATGCAGTAAAGTTTCCGCATTCGATGGGAGATCTGCATGGATCACCAACTCCAACCCTGGAAGATCAATGCCACGGGCGGCCACGTCTGTCGCAACGCAGACCTGCGCGCGCCTGTCACGCAAGGCTTGCAGTGCATTGGTGCGCTCTGTCTGGCTGAGTTCCCCTGACAGTGAGACGACAGAAAAACCCCGATTGGAGAATTTTGCGGTCAGACGCGCAACCATGGATCGGGTATTTGCAAACACGATCGCGGTTTGTGCGTCGTGATAGCACAGCAAATTGATGATCGCTTTTTCGATATCTGACGGGGCTACGTTCAAGGCGCTATAGGTAATGTCCGAATGCTGTGCTTCTGCGTTTCCGACCTTGATCCGCTGCGCGTCTTCCTTCTGGTAAGTCTGGGCAAGCTTGGCGATTCCTCGCGGAACAGTGGCCGAGAACATCAAGGTGCGGCGGTTTTCAGGCGTTTGGTCAAGGATGTATTGAAGGTCTTCGGCGAACCCCATGTCCAACATCTCGTCGGCTTCGTCGAGAACGACAGTCCGCAAATCGCTCAGATCGATGACGCCACGTGAGATATGATCACGCAGCCGTCCGGGTGTGCCGATCACGACATGCGCGCCGCGCTCAATCGTCCGGCGCTCGGTGCGGGCATCCGTGCCACCGACGGCTGACGCAGTGACTATTCCGGCCTCAGCAAACAGCCAGTCGAACTCTCGCCGGACTTGCAAGGCCAGTTCGCGCGTGGGTGCGATGACCATGGCCAGCGGCACGGCTGGTCGGTCCAACCGACCGTGCTTGTCGAGAAGCTCTTTCGCCATCGCCAGCCCGAAGCCTACGGTTTTGCCAGACCCGGTTTGCGCAGAGACAAGCAGATCTTTTCCCGCCAGCGCTTCGTCTGACACAGCCTTTTGTACAGGCGTCAAGCCGCTGTAGCCTTTTTGGGAAAGTGCTATGGATAAGGTTTGCGGAAGGTCAGAGAAATCTTGCATGGGTCACCAAATGCCGGGAAAGACCTGGCGATAGTGGTATTTGGTGCGGATGTATAGTCCGTAAACTGCGTTTGAAAGAGAATGTGTCAATCACAGGAAATGGACTTTTTCACCCGCTCAACCGATGGCCGCCGTGAGAGTTTTGATTAAACCAAATTCGAAATCGTACGTTTGCCGTTAGCACGCATTTGAACAAAGGCTTCATGGGTAGTGTTTTCCTTCAAGGTGGGGCATTAGCCGTGCACGTGCCTTGCGCGCCTTTAAACCTGACTGGGTGCCCGTTTGCTGAATCGGACAACCCGAAAGATTAGCCTGACGGAACCTGGCCAGACGTATTTTGAAAACGCCCGCAGGATGATAGAATAAACCCGCCCGATCGAAGGCCGACTTCATGCCATCGGGGACAGACCTTACGGCGAATTGCGCATGAGCGTTCCAGTCGTCTTCGCCCATGGATGCCTGAACCACTGGTTTCCCGAATTTCTTGAGCGCTATCCCGATGTCACTTTGAACATCGACGTCTCCGAGCGACGCGCCGACATGATTTCCGAAGGCATTGATCTATTGGTGCGGATCGGAGCATTGCGACCGTCGGGCTTCATCACCCGCGAGTTGTTCAAGACCGGACGTCTTACTGTCGCCGCACCGTCGTACTTGGAGCGCAAGGGGCTGCCGATCCATCCCAGTGATCTGACCAACCACGATTTGATAGATTTCACAGCACATGGATCTTCGCAGAGCTGGACATATCCCGGGCAAAATTCTGAAACGATTAATGTTCCAATCGCTCCCAAGGTTCGCTGCAATGACGCGCAAACCGAGAAAGCATTTGCGCTGGCGGGTCGCGGCATTACGCGCCTACCAGAACTTGCTTGCCAAAAGGAGAATTCGAGAGGCTTTTTAGTTCCGATCCCGGAAGAGTACAGCTCGCCACCCGCCGGAGTGAATGTCATCTATGCAAGCCGCTCAAATTTGCCGGCTAAGACCCGTGCAATGATTGATTTCTTGGCAGAATAGAGTAGCAAGTGTTACCGTGACGGCGCATAAATTTCGCTGCGCGAACGAATTCCTTGGCTTTGGTACTTTTTTTGACAGCGGACTTTCAACGGAAATTGTTGAATGGCAACTATGTCCGCAGGGCAGTCATTCATGCCTGGCGAAGCGAATGGCGGCTTTCAGGAAAAAGAAAACAAAGCGGAACTCCGCCGGCAACCCGCTAGGCGCCGCCGAGTGTTATGTCTACGAGGGTGGTCTTCGGTTGACGACATAGCGGTCTCGTAATCCGCCCACCAGCGGTCGACCTAGCGGTCAGAAGTGCCCCCGAAACCGAACCAATTTCTCGGGCTTCGCCAAAAAGCTGTGTCTAATCCTCGCACGGCAAGGATTCCTACCACCCCAGTCAGTTCATCAGGACATGGAAAGAGACTAGGCACTTCGGGCTAAACCCTCCGAGAAATGCCCCCGTTCAGATCACACGCGTCTTGCTAGTTTGTCTTGCTGTCTGCACGTCAGCGGTGACCTCCCCCAGACAGAGTGAGAGGCCGATAGCAGTCATGGCTGAGTAAAGTCGGATATAGGGTTAAGTAATTGAAAAAGAATGATAAGTGAGAATGCTCAAAGTGGCAGCGGTCAAGACCAAACACCACTCACGGGTTACGCTTGAGTCGACACGCACCGATGTTTCTATTGGGTGATGAAGGCTTTGTACCGCTTAAGTTCGCGGCGTCTGCATCGAACCGAGGCTTGGTCGAACCCTGGTGGATAAACCAGTTCAGTCTCCTGTACCCAATTTAGCCAGGATAGAGGCCCGCATTTCTGCAAAAACCAGATTCCCTTTCAATTCTTCGATTTTTTTCCGCCGCCATTCCACCCCTTTGTCATGAAGAGCTTTGATCTCTGGATCCGCGAGCAGCGCATCCATTTCCGCCAGCATGCGGTCACGGTGGCGCAAGATACTGGAGTCCTTGGCGCCTGATCTATTCATTTTTGCCCAGTAGTCCATGTCCATTGTCTGCCTATAGTGGTTGACTCGTCCGCGGTCACGCTTAACGAGGAACGCGTCGACAGACCCAACAGCGTAATGGTTTATCTGGGCCACCTCATAGGAAAAGCTGCTGACTGGGCGCGTCAGGTTGTCGTCCTCCCCTAATATCCGCCCGTCGGGTGACATCCAGACGAAATCGGCACCCTCCACGACAATAGGGCCGTGGGTGCCGAACCGCTCGATATCATTAGTTGGCCGGAACAGCGTTTTTGCAAATCTGTTTTCCATGCCGCCGTCGCCGATGGAGCGTTCACTATCAAAGAATGTGTTGGTAACCAGCTGATCGGCATATTCGATTACATCGCCGCACCCAAAAAGCTTCCAGGTCACAGGAATGGCATCAGCACCCGGAAGACTGTCAATCAATTCATCTACGGTGCCGTTGCCGATGTGAATATTCAGAAACTCGTCTATGTCAGAAACCAGAACCCAGTCCGCCTGTTCTGCATCCAGATGCTCGCGTGCATATTTCAATGCGCTTTTCTGCGGTCCCCGGCGCAAAACGCGGTTTTCCTCATGCGACAGGTATCCTCTCGCTTGCAGCGCCTCCAGAAGCTGGACTGTGTGGTCGCTGCAATCGTTAGTATACACGAGAAAATTATTAAAGCCGATGGCGCGATGATACGCTATCCACTCCAGAATAAATGAAGCCTCGTTTTTCATTGCGGTTACAATCAGCTTTTGTCGGTCCGCATTGTGGTGTCTGCTTAGGGGAACCAGCGGTGGCCGCCCCCCCCTACCGCCGAAAACGGCTGACATCGCGTCTTGCAAGGGCGAATACTCCTCAAGCGCCCCGCTACTGATGCTGCGATCCTCTTTCCAACCAGTATTCAAGTTTCGAAAATGCCAAAGTTCAAAATCTGGGTCGACCGGGTCCCGGCGGCTCTGAATGAAATGGGTAAGCCACTGTCGCCCCGCCTGCGACCCTGCAGGAGCGACAGCATATTTCCTGTTGGACTTCGGCTTGCCGCTTTTGGTGACGAACCCATGATGTCGGTGCCGTCGCAAAAATTCGCCTCTGGTGTCGCTGACATACACCCAACGAGCGTCGGCTCGGACATAACCGCTTTCACTTTCAGCAGTTGCGTCAAAGATCGAACGGCCTGATTTCGAATGGAAAAGCTCATCGACATCAGTGTTTATGACAGCTCGCGCAGCCCCCAGAAAACGGCGACGAAAAAGCTCTGCCAGCGAACGCTGCAGAAACAAGGCATTGTCATATTTTTCTTCCGTGGGGCCAAACCGGTACCGGGCCCGAACCACTGTTGCCTGCTCTATGCCCTCGACTGCGGAGATGGCGCGAACCAGTTCGTCACGGCTGTACTTAGTCGACACGTTGTCCGCGAAAACAACCGCGTTTGCCCCATGAACTTTATGATTGTAATACAGCCAATCCTGAATCCACGATAGCTCGTTGTTCTTGGAAAGAGCGAACAGCGCATTGGTGTCGCGATACGCCTCAACAAAAGACGCGCCAACAGGAATATTACCACCAAACCTGTCATGGCTGAGTGTCAGCACGGCAGGCTTTGCGCCTGCTGTTGGCAACGAAACGACGGAACATCTTGAGAGCTTCTCAACAGCTAGCGGCTTAACCGGTATCCCATCTAAGCGGAAATCCGTGTCTTCAAGGAGACGTTTCAGATTAAAAAGCCGTGGCCCAAGCAGGACGACCTGAGTTCCGGTTTGATCAAGAAAACAATCGTAGAAAAGTGTCTTTTGGTCGTATCTTTTATAATAGCTTTCCGGGTCAGCAATATCTTCGTGGATATCCCGGCGAATTAGTTGGTTGTCATCATAGGGTAAAAAAAACCCCGAAAGTTCAATGTCTTGCACTGTCAGGGTCATGAATGATTAAGCTTCTTTAAGGGGTCAGCCTTTACGCGGTTCGGCAGCATATCGACGTATTTGTCTAAGACGCTGGCGTCCAAGCTATTGCGCTTGCGGAGTGCCTCAAGGCATTTGAGTGTGACATCGAAACTTTCCACTACAGCGTCCGCTAGTATGGCAGCGCAGCAAAGCTGCTCATTTGAAACGGCCTCGACGTCCCGTAGATTCATCAGGAAGACACAATCGCCATCTAAAAGCTGGCTGCCAAAGCGTCTTTTCCTGAGATAGCCGATATGAGAATTGTGAATGGGGTTGGACTTCAGCGACATGAACTTGTGAATTGAGAACCCCATGCTACGAAGCACCCTTATTTGTTCGTCAAAAAGGTGTTCACCCTCATAGAGCTCATAAAACCGGACTTCCGAAATGATCATGACCGCATCACGAAGCTTCTCGCGGCCATTCTCGAAAATGTCGACCTCGGCGCCTTGAACGTCGATTTTCAACAGGTCCAAATTAGTAATTTCTTCGATGTCGTCCAGCCGCGACGTCCGCATTTTAACAGAATCTAGCCGCTTCGCCGCACGCTTGGAGCGGCCCAGAAACGCACGGGTCTTTTCACTTAATGATAAAACGGAAGACAAGCCGGACCCGGAATATATATTCAGCTCAGCCTCTGTTCCGTTCCCCAACGCTAAAGGGAAGTAAGTTTCATTGTCCCCTTTGATCTTAAGCAGCTCCTGATAGGCGCTTTCTTGCGGTTCGAAACCGACCACATCGCATAACCCTTGGGTCATCAATGGTTTATAGGCTGGGTCTTCCAAAGGGTTTGCGCCGACATCAACGACAACGGGGTTTCGCTCAATAGGCAGAACCTCGTGCAAGAATGACCATCGTTCCGCCTGTGCTTGTATCATTTGGTTACTGTCTTTTTCAAATACGCGAGTTCCCAGTACTTCGACAAAATGGCTAGATCAAGCCGCGCCTTCTTGCAAGGAATCTCAAAGGCTGCGATGGTGAAGGTGCCTGTGCCTCATTGCGGAACTGCACAACGTCGCGCTTAAAGTGTTGGTGTCTGCGAATAGAGGGTTGGCTTCGACACGACTAACAGTTGGTTCTGAAAGCGGGCGCGACTGCCGTGCAAAAAATCAAAAGCAGAATATTATGAAGCAGACTTCAAGCGTCAAAGTTAAGATTACTGTTTTTCCGTATAATAGGAGGCATAAATCGACCGTAAGTGAAATTGATATGCCCTATAGTAAGGCTGACGAGATGACTTTCGAAATGTTAAATTCTGGAATTGCGGGGGCCGATGCATTTTCGCGCTGCCTGCGAGAGTTTCATTTTCCGATTTCCGGAAAAACCTTAAGCTTCATGCAGGAAGAGTTCCCAAATCTGGCCCTTACCAATTCCTTAAATTCTCATCTTGAGGGCAATGACGATCTTGAGGGAACAGTGTCCCTGTACTTCCCGAATCCTGTTTCAATGTGATGCCGGCACACTCGTCGAGAGTACCGCAAAGTGCAGTATAGTTGTCCTTCGGGTGTTGATAGACGAAATCGAACCAACCTAGCTTTCTTCAAAAACAGTGAACTAATACGGAACAAAGCTCGCGCCCCTCCGCAATAACGGTGGTGAATTTCTGCAGACTTCGCATACACCCGAAAAGTGACATGGCCCGGCCTCTTCGTCGGAAAGAGTGGGCGGCGTTCTTAAATGGGTTGTTGAGTGATCTGCCTGTGCATTGTTTTTCCGGGCAGCAATTTCGGGGAGTGCTGCTTTGAAAGATAAAAACGTTGTTATTAAAGGGGATTACTGCGAGAGATACCTAAAACACGCCATCCATCCACCCTTCGTGAACGATGTCTATTTCAGGAAGCGATTTCCAGCCTTCCTTCAATGAGTATACAAAATGCCCGAAGACGCCGGCAGTTCGGTTTTCGCCACCTGTCGACGACCGTTTTTTGATAGTCGAAATACTTCGAGTTGGGAGAAAGACGTCCACGTCCCGTTCAACATAGTTTGAGAAAATGGCACGCCCTTCACCTAGAGTGATGCCTAGGCCGGCGAGATTTGCAATCGAAGACGGAATGTCCACAAGCTGAACCAATAAATCGGATGCCTTAAGCGGGTTTGTTCCGTCTCCCACAGGTTTCAATAGCAGAAGTGCATCTAATACCCCAGGAACTCCACTGAGGTCAGGTTGTGACCCAACTGATCATATTCCGCCTGCACTGCAAGTGGCAGTTCTTCGATTGGATTGCCCGCCTTGGCATCTGAAATCTCACCGTGGTCGCTTTGAAAGACAATGATCGACGAATTATAGCGTTCCATTTCCTTTAGTTTTTCGACTATTCGCGCCATTAAACGCGTCGCACATTCGGCTTGCTCAAAATAACTTGTTTCTTCTTGGATCGAACAATCCCCTGACCGAACATATGGACCATGCGGAAGAATGAGGTGGACATAGTTATAGTGCCCATTGGGCGCCCGATCTGGTTCATCTTGAAGGAATTTTTCCACCAATGGAACGGACAGGCGTTTGTAATGGCTATAAGCATTTTCTCCGTTCCAAAGGTACCTGCTCATCATTGCATGAACTTCTTGCCGCAGAGGTTCTGGCGTAGCACGGACGGCAGATACCAACATAAATGTCTTACCAACCTGTTCTTGGAATTCATCGCTTGTCGCATAGACTTGAGAAGCATTTGAATGAGACCAGAAACGGGTGCGATTTGGGCTATACGACGAGGTCTTACAACCAGCCTGGCGCAACATTTCGCTCAAACCACCAATCTTGGCCTCGGTCTGCAATTCTATTACCGAGCCCGATCTGTATGTTTTCCCGGTCAGGTAGCTGGGAACTGATAGGTCAGTAAACGGGTAATGCGCCATCGCCTTGGGAAAGTACGTAAAATCATTTAGATATTCCCGCAAATCAACAACTTCTGACATGGCGGGAAAAGTCCGACCTGAATAGGCGTCAAATACAATGTGATAGATATTTGGAAGAGTTGACCCCGTGCTGTTTACAACGGCATCGCCTGCAACTTCCGGGGACTTTTCCGGACACTGCGTGGGTTTCGCGCTAAAGCGTGAACATCGTGAGCTTCCAGCCAAGGGTTATCTTTTCCTCCAACGGCGTGACCCCATAAATCGCATAGCGGATCCGGCCGAGGCAGGGGCATGCTTTGCAGAGCATTGCTGCGCTTGTTTTGGAAGTGGTGGGAGGCTGGGACCGGACTTCGCCCGCGCCAAATTCGAAGGTCCGCTTCGGGTCGAAATCTGCTTGCGGAATTCACATAGTTGTTTCGGCATGTTCGTTCATGGCATCGCGTTCTCAAACTACTCGGTCATTCTTGTTTGGCCTCAACATCCAAATGTCGAATTAGAATTCTTGGGATGGACGGTTAAAACCTACTGTGATCCTATGCTGTCGCAGTTCATGGGCATTCAATGCGATCAGCTTCGTATATCGTAGGTGTTTTGGTAGCCATTGCCGCCAGCATTGGCCTTTATTTGGTTTCTTACCAGTACTTCGTTTCGGAGGAGCTTTCGAAAGCTCAGGGCCGGCTCTCTCTTTACCAAAGCTCGGTAAACAGCGAACTCGAACGATTTTCCCACCTCACATATGTGCTGTCACAGGATTCCTTTGTAATTGGAACAGCTGAAGGAGACGGCACCGGAACTTTAAACCGGCGCCTTGAGGATTTTGCGGAGCAGGCAGGACTGGATGCGATCTACCTGATGGACGAAGACGGGATCACGATTTCCGCATCGAACCACCGCGACACAGGGAGCTTTGTTGGCCAGAACTACGCTTTCCGTCCTTATTTCCAAACTGCCATTTCTGGTGAACAGGGCCGCTTTTATGCCATCGGGGCAACAACTGGTCTGCCAGGCTACTTCATCGCCAACGCTGTGCTTGACGACCAGGGAGCTTCAACTGGCGTCATAGCGATTAAAATCGATTTCACTAATCTTCAGGAAAGTTGGAAGCACTCGGGCGAACAGGTTCTTTTGGCCAATGAAGACGGCGTCGTTTTGCTTTCTTCGAACTCAGATTGGCAATATCGCGCGTTGACGCCATTGTCAGAACCACAGCAAGAACGGATTCGAAATGCCAGGCAGTTTCCGGGGCAAGACTTAGATGCGTTGGATTGGGTTGAGTTGCCGGGAGATCAGGCCAGAATTGCGGGGACGAAGCGCCTGCATCTTGCAGCAACAGATTTACCCCATGGCTGGTCGCTTCACTATTTTTCAAGTGACGATCAGGCCGTTGCGCGCAGTTGGCTTGTAACTGCAGTTTTTGTCCTTTTTGCGGGGCTCACATTTATCTTTTTCCAGATACAACGCGCAAGACGCGTAAGCGCGGCCTTGGCGCGGTCCGAAGAGGAAGAAGCAAAGCTACGCGAGGCAAACGAAAGGCTTGCCGTCGAAATCGACGACCGCAAGACAGCCGAGCGAAGCCTCAAACGCACCCAGGGCGAGTTGGAGCGCGCAAGCCGACTGGCGGCTCTGGGGCAACTATCGGCGTCGGTCACGCATGAGCTGGGCCAGCCCATCGCTGCGATACGCAATCACCTGGTGGCATCAGAGATCTCATCTTCCGGTGAGACCAAGCTGCCGCAAAAAATCGGAAGCCTGGTTGACAGGATGGAAGGGATCACGCGCCAATTGCGGTTTTTTGCACGGTCAGAGAGTGAGGCGTTCGATGACGTAGACCTATCCAATTCGGTTAACGCCGCGTTGGCTCTGGTTGCGCCAAACATCGAGCAGGGCAAGGTGAAAATCTCAGTTAATGCGCCGACGGATCCGGCTTTTGTCCGAGGCAGCGCCCTGCGGATCGAACAGGTCATCACTAATCTTTTGCGCAATGCGATTGACGCGATGGACGAAGTGGATGCACCTGAAATCCATATCGCTGTCATAGCTACTGATGATGAAGCGGTGTTGGAAATTCAGGACAACGGTCACGGGTTGGGCGAGGCAACGCTGGCTGAGTTGCAAGAGCCATTTGTAACCACAAGAGAGAGCGGGAGAGGCATGGGCTTGGGACTGGCCATTTCCACCAGCATTATCAAAGATCACGATGGCACAATGACGGCCCGAAATCGTGATGGCGGTGGAACAATTTTCTGTGTCACCTTCCCGATAGCCTCAATTACTGAAGAAGCGAACGAATGACCCAACCGCAACCCTTCAAAGTCTTGGTCGTTGATGATGATAAATCGATGCGACAATCTCTTGTTGAGTTGCTCGAAGTCGCTGGCTGGACTGTCAACGCTTTGCCACGCGCGACCCAAGTGACGGAACATCTGGCCCACACCTCGCCCGATGTCATTCTGTCCGATGTGCGTATGCCCGGCATGTCGGGACTTGAATTGCTGGCTAGCCTGGACAGGCATGTGGCGCCTCCGGTGGTATTGATTTCTGCACATGGCGACATCCCGATGGCGGTTCAGGCCATACAGGACGGGGCATACGGGTTCATCGAAAAGCCATATGAACCTCGGCGATTGCTGACGGTGCTGAGGCACGCGGCTGAACAAAACCGCATGCGAAAAAGCAATGCACGCCTTAAAGATAGGCTGTTCAAACTGTCAGGCCTTGACCGCATCCTGCTGGGACAAACCGACGCCATTACAGACTTGCGACAAGACGTACTTGACCTTGCCGATACTTCGGTTGCGGTTTTGTTGCAGGGGGATACCGGCACCGGGAAAGAGCTGGTTGCCCGTGCTTTACATGATTTGGGCCGTTCGCCGGAAGCACCGTTTCTTGCGCTGAACTGCGCCGCGTTGTCGACCGATACGTTTGAGACGGAAATGTTCGGTGTCGCGGGTAAATCCGACGGAAGGCTTGTGGCAGCATCGGGTGGGACCTTGTTTCTGGATGAAATCTGCTCGTGCCCACCAGCGGTGCAGGCCAAGCTATTAAGAGTCATCGAAGATCAGCAGGTGCTGCCGGTGGGGGCTGTGTCGCCGGTGCCGGTAAACTTCAGGGTCGTGTCGGCAACCAACGAAGACGTTGTACTAGCAGCCGAGGAAGGCCGCCTGCGTCGGGACCTTTTGTTTCGATTGAATACCGTTGTCCTGTCTCTGCCTCCTTTGCGTCAAAGACGGGATGATCTTGTTTTGTTGGCAACGCATTTCTTGAGCGAATACGCGCAGGTTTATGAGATAGACGCGCCAGAACTTGATCAGGACGATTTGGCCGCCCTGCTTGCACATAGCTGGCCCGGGAATGTACGTGAATTGCGCCATGTCTGCGAACGGCGTATTTTGGCGGCCCGACGCGGAGGAGGGTCGGTGGCGCAGGCGATCCAAAGCGATCAGCACTTCGACGAAGTGCCGGATACGCTGCGCGAAGCGGTTGCCGCTTTTGAACGTGAACTCATCGGCAAAGCTATCAAGGCGCACAAAGGCCGAATGGATGCCGCCGCCGAAGCGCTTGGGATCGGCCGCCGGACACTCAACGAAAAGATCGTCAAACTCGGTCTCGATAAAGAGGCGCTGTTGTAGGAGAAATCACTCTGCGGATATCCGCAGGCACTCCGAAACTTCGCGCGCATTTTCCTTCATAGGCAGGCTGCTGCGCATCCTGAATACTCTGCCCAAACACATTGCGTGATCTGGGAGGAGCCACTATGCGCAAACATCTTAACCGGGCGGCCATTGCCGCCCTGTCGCTGACCGTTGCATCCGAAGCACTGGCCGTTGAATGGAACGTTTCCCTGTGGGGCAAGCGTCGTGCTTTCACTGAACATGTCGAAAAGCTGGCCGAATTGGTAAACGAAAAGACCAACGGCGAGTTCACCCTGAACATCAGCTATGGCGGCCTGTCGAAGAACAAGGAAAACCTCGACGGTATCTCGATCGGTGCATTTGAAATGGCCCAGTTCTGTGCCGGGTATCACCGAGACAAGAACCCCTCGATCACGGTTCTGGAACTGCCATTTCTGGGTGTGACATCGCTGGACCAAGAGGTCGACCTGTCGATGGCTGTCTACCAACACCCGGCCGTTGTCGAGGATCTGGCCCGCTGGGACGCAACCTTGCTGATGCCTTCGCCGCTGCCGCAGTACAACCTTGTTGGCGTCGGTGAAGCACCTAAGTCCCTAACCGATTTCGAAGGTCTGAGCGTTCGGGCGACTGGCGGCATCGGCAAAGCGATGGAGACGGTTGGGGCAGTTCCGACCTCGATGTCCGCATCTGAAGTGCGTCAGGCAATGGATAGTGGCATCGTCAAAGCGGTCAGCTTTGCGCCACACGCGCATATGTCCTTTGGCACCATTGAAAATGGCACGTGGTGGACGACGAACCTCAATCCCGGCACCGTTAACTGCCCTGTCGTGGTGAACACGCTGGCGCTGGAAGATCTGTCTGACGAACACCGCGAAGCTCTGCTGGGATCGGTGGAGGAGGCATTGGACCACTACGTGAGCCACTACCAGACCAAAACGATGGAAGCGTGGGGCCCTGAGCTGGATCAACGCGGCATCGAACGAGTCACTTTCAGCGATGAAGAAATCGCAGCGTTTAAAGAAGCCGCTGCCGCCCCCGCGGCCGAGGCCTGGATCGCAGAAAACACCGAGCGAGGCGTGCCAGCACAAGAGCTTTATGACCTTGTGACTGGCAAGATCGCAAACGGGAGCTAATCCACTCACAACCCGGCGTCAGCTTAATTGGCGTCGGGTGCCGTTTCCCCTGACAGCGGAGTAAAACGATGGCCGGGTCATCCCTGGTGCTGTCTGACGACAGCCGTCTCAGCATTCTCGATCAACGCCTCTACAAACTGGAAAGCTTTCTGGCTCTGATCAGCGGTCTTGCAGTCTTCTCGCTGATGGTCATGGCCGTAGTCTCTGTTGGTGGTCGGAATTTTGCCAATGCGCCACTTCCTGGTTACGTGGACTGGATCGAGCAAGCCATGCCGTTAATCGCCTTCATGGGGATTTCCTATGCGCAGCGTGATGGCGGTCATATCCGAATGGACATGGTTGTTGGAGCGCTTAGAGGCCGGACGCTCTATATCGTTGAGTTCGTCACAACCGCTATCATTCTGGCGCTGGTCGTATTGCTGATCTGGGGGAGCTGGGCGCATTTCGCACGCAGCTTTGACTTTGGTGCTCCACTCTGGAGCCGCGACAGCTCGATCGACATAGGTATCCCGTTGTGGCCCGCAAAGCTGTTGGCCCCAGTCGCTTTTAGCGTGCTTTGCCTAAGGCTTGCCCTACAGCTCTGGGCCTATGGGCGCGCGATCCGGCACCCCGGTCAGGCACCTATTGCCGTCCCGCTGATAGCCGATGCAGCCACTCAAGCTGCAATGGAAGCCGAGCACGTCTCGGGCCACGACAACTGAGGTTAAATCTGATGGAACCCATTGATATTGGTCTGATTGTCTCGGGCGGTATGCTTGTTCTTGTGGTGCTGGGGATGCGCGTGGCCTTCGCCGCCGCGACAGCTGGCATGGTTGGTTTGATCTGGATCTTCTGGGCCAAGTTTGGGTACGACCCTGCGCGGTTCGGCAAAGCTGTGACTGTGGCCGTCAAAACAGCAGGGCAGGTGCCACACTCCAAGATTTCGAGCCAAGCGTTGAGCCTTATCCCGACCTTCATCCTGATTGGCTACCTCGCCTACTACGCGGGCCTGACCAAAGCACTGTTCGAAGCCGCGAAGCGTTGGCTGGCCTGGGTTCCCGGCGGGCTGGCGGTTTCGACCGTTTTCGCAACCGCTGGGTTTGCGGCCGTATCCGGTGCTTCGGTCGCCACTTCCGCTGTGTTCGCCCGTATCGCCATCCCTGAGATGCTGAAGATCGGCTACGACAAGCGTTTTGCTGCAGGTGTCGTCGCCGCAGGCGGTACGCTCGCCTCGCTCATTCCGCCTTCGGCCATTCTGGTTATATACGCGATTATTGTCGAGCAGGACGTGGGCAAACTGCTGTTGGCCGGGTTCATCCCGGGCATGTTCTCGGCGGTAATTTATGGCTTGCTGATCATTGGCATGGCCGTCGTTATCAAAGGATTTGGTCCCGCGGTCACCGGATTTACATGGAAAGAACGTTTCCTCTCCTTGCCACCCGCATTGCCCATCGTGATTGTCGTCGTCACCATCATCTTCTTTGTCTACAACCCGTTCGGCGGCGATGCCTGGGGAACGCCAACTGAGGGCGGCGCAATTGGAGCATTCGTGGTGTTCCTGATGGCGCTGAATCAGGGCATGCGCTGGTCCGAACTCAAAGACGCACTTTTGGAAACCGCCAAGCTGAGCGTGATGATTTTCACGATCATCTGGGGCGTTTTGGTTTACGTTCGTTTTCTTGGTTTCGCCGAACTGCCAAGTGCATTCTCCGACTGGATCACCTCGCTTGAGATGTCTCCGATGCTAATCCTGATCTGTATTCTTCTGGCTTACGCTGTACTGGGCATGTTTATGGATGCGATAGGTATGCTGCTGCTAACGTTGCCGGTAGTTTATCCCGCCGTCATGGCGTTGAACGGTGGTGAAGCCGTAAGTGCAGCTGATAGTACCTTCGGTATGTCCGGGCCTATGTGTGCCATCTGGTTCGGCATTCTGGTTGTCAAAATGGCCGAGTTTTGCCTCATCACGCCACCTATTGGGCTGAATTGCTTTGTCGTGGCCGGCGTTCGTGATGACCTAAGCGTTCAGGATGTTTTTAAAGGTGTAACGCCTTTCTTTCTGGCGGATGCTGCAACCATCGCGATGCTCGTTGCTTTCCCTGCTATCGTTCTGTGGCTTCCCGGACAAGTTTGAATCACATGGGATGATTTTGGAGTGCGGTTCGCCGGTGCAGCTAAGGCCTGCATCAATCAGCTGCGCTTAAGAATCATGACATTTGTTCAATGGCCGGTTTGGGCTGTCCGCGATCGGGAGCGGACACGATCCTGAGCAGATGCTGCACAGCCTCCGGTGTCCACAACGAGCTCTTTTTTCTTGATGCCACATTAAGCGCGAACGGTTATCGATCTTAATTTTGCAAAGATTGCCACGGCAAACCGAAGATTAGTCGCGACCTGACATCAAGTGGCACGGGCTGAAATAAAGACAGAAAGAAAACCTCAGGCGAACCTCTTCATTGAGCATGTCTATCCAAATTCTGCGGAAAAACATTGTATGTTTGCTGGTCCAGTGCACATGCACTGGATCAGTAAGTGCACTGTATTGTCATCTGTGCGAGGTTGCCCGATCGGCAGTGACAGATGGTCAACTATGACAGGGACTTTGGCTGAGGGCAGCGACAGTGGGAACGATCTTCATTGACCAGTTGCCTTCGTCTCGAAATTTGTTGCAATTCTACCAAATGCTGCCGGCCTGATTGGCATGCTCCTAATCGTCTTTTGCGGTAAGTAGGTTGAACAGCTTAGGACTGTTGTGATTTCTCTACTCGTATTTTGCTTTGCCAGAGCATCTCGGAAATTTCACACATCCCAGAAACTTTCTGTACCGCCCTTTGCGCTCGACCAGCCAACCGTCCTGACATTTGGGGCATGCCTGGTACTCTGAACCGCACGAGCATGTCGCGAAGGGATCTGTAGAGTTTCGGACAGGAAAACCAACACCACAGCTTTCACATGCCGGCAAACTGTTTCCGCAAAGCCTTGTATGCTCACACCTTTAATACATTCCGCCGTCTTGCTTGGGCACGGGGAATAGATGCCCTTGGCAATCTCCACAGGTTTGCGGTTCTGCGAATGCTTCGTGTTCTTTTTCGACGCCATATTCCTCGTCGTCCAGCAGTTCCTCAACAAATGCCGATTGACGGGCTGCCGAGCCCATGATGGTGAGTGTTTTCCTGCTCTCTGCTGAATATTGCTTGTGCGTCGAGCAGTGGATGTCTTTCCGTTGTCCCGTGATTTCAAGAAGAGATAATTCAAACGCAGAAATATGGCATGGTCGCTACACTGCTTAAAAAACCAACGGTCATCTTATAGGATCAAGCTTGTTTATCAAATTGCGCTGCGAATACATTTTACTGAGCATCTTCAGCTCGATTTCATCTCCTGGTATTTTCATCTTTTGGTATAGTGCATGACTAAATTGAACATTCTGACAATTGGCGTTGGCGTGCTGATTTGTTGTGGTTTTATCTTATCCAGAATCGCTGTACCGGTCTTGCTGGACGATGGCTTCATTGTTGACACATTGTTTTATGGAAATCTTGGCTGGCGTGGGTTCAACGGGCTGCAACCGGTTCTTGACTATCCTCATCATTATGGTGGAGGTTTCACGTCTTTCATCGTTTTGGCATTTAATTCTTTTGGGCCGACTTTAAAGGCGATCGATTACACATACGTATTGCTGTTCCTTTTTGCATTTATTTTTGGATCAACTGTACTGCTTGGACGCGTCTCAATAGATAACGCCATTATTCTTCTCACTTGCTCAGCCGCTATTATTCTCGGTGTTAATTGCATCGAAGATGGCTTTATAGATAAAATCAGCCACAGCTTTGCGTATAACCACATCGCGATCTGTTTGATGATGTTTCTGACTGTTTTTGCAGCAACAACTTCAAAATTAACGAAAATTCTTGAATTTTTGGTCAGCCTTTTCTGCGGCGGCGTTTTATTTTTTCTTATGATTATGAAAACACCTTTCTTACTGTTTTCGCTGTTCTATTTTCCGGCTGTATGGGTAAACAGAGGTAGGAGGATTTCTTTCTATACTGTTCTGGGATTTGTATCAGCAATATTTCTCTTTGATCCCGCATTAACCCGAACGGTCGAGTCAACTGAATTGCTATTTTCTAATGATTTTAGAAGTGCTGCGGGGGGGATACAGGGCCGCATCCTGCACGGGATTTACATTGTTCTTGCGGCGTCCCCAATACTTCTTGTTTGCGCGTCAAAGTGTTTAACGCTCTATCGCAACGACCCCACTGGAACGTCAAATTTCATATTTGCACTATCCACATGCACCCTCGGATATTTGGCCGCCAGCCTCTTTATGAATGGTTATGCCTACTTGAAACTGCTGCCGATATTGGTTGTGGTGTTGCTGCTTTTGTCGGAGCGTATTCGCGCGAGCAGCGCAGACACTTCCGCTTCGTCGGACCTAGTGGCCTTGGTTCTCGCAGCGCTGATCATTGCGCAAGGCGCGGTCGCTTCGATAAATTACGTCCGGATTTCTTCTGAACTGAAGGATTATTCCCTGATCGAGAAAGGTCCTGTCTCTATGTATGTGATGCCATATTTTTCGCCGGGAGAAAAAACCGGGGATACGCGGGAGGAAAGACTTTCAAATGCATCAGAAGCTTTGGCCGCTCGGAGAAAGAACGGCGATCCAGAGCGCGGGGCTGATTCCTATGTTATTTTTGCGGACGGCATTCAATTGCTTCAATCTGTGCCGGACGTTCAATCCAAACGTATCGTGTCCACCGGTGGAGGGTATGACTTCACACTCGCATTGGAAGCGCCACCTGTCGTCAGCTATCCTGTTTGGCCTTGGGACCGTGAAGCATCTGCTAATTCTCTTGACTTGGATGATGTAGACATCGTGTTGGAATCCATGGACCCTTACAGAGCCAATGTGTTTTCGAGCGATGCGATGGCCAAACTTGAAGACGAGTTTGAACTATGCCGGACGTCCAAGTTCTTCAAAATGCATATCTCCAAAAACACCGGTGAAAACTTTTGTTAACCATTTTTTAGTGGATATTACCCAAACTCCAGGGTTTCGCCTTCGCAAACCACAAAAAAGGGCAACCATGCTCACGTTTTTACCGAGCGGCCATGCTCATCTCCAACCGAATGTGTGACTGCCATCGGCACTTCTGGCCTGATGCAGGTAGACCGCTCCAGATTTAACAACAAGCGCCTGCTGTCGTTCCATGTCCTGATGGTCTGGCTGGGGTGGTAGGAATCCTTGCTGTCCGATGATTGTTATCGGCTTTTCAGCGAAGCCCGAGAAACTGGGGCGGTTTCGGGGGCATTTTGGCTGCTAGAGAGGCTGCCAACTAGACCGCTAGAGGACCGTCCACTGGCGCTGACGACCCACTGACGAGTCGTTCCGGGTGCTGAAGACTGGTTGCTGGTGCTGGCGGGTTGGGGCTTTAGTGGGGTGGTCGTTCAATCCTAGCGCAGTTAATGACTGTTGAGAGGCCTTGGAATACATTGCGCCTGGATAGGCCTGTCTCCGCCACGTTTGTCATCCAAAGATGACGGGCCTGGGTCATTGGACCAACTCTAAGGCTTAACACCAGCTTTCTTCAGGCCTTCGACCAGAAGAGCGTTGTGTTCGGGCAGGCGAAAGAGGACCAAGGTGCCGGAGATGATGCTACCTAGGAAGGCTGGGGCGAATTCTGCCAGCGCCCGCTCATGTGGCCAGCCAACTTCGGGGCGCCCGAGATGGGCAGCACTGGCGATCATAAGCGCCCGGCGGATCGGGGCGCGCGGCGTCATCTGAATGGCGCGTTCACCCCAACGTATAGCGTCTTCGAAATCCGCGTCGGCAAAGGCAGCCTGGGCGAGCGACAGGTATGCGTCCCCCACCCAGAGGTCAGTATCGCGTGGGGAAAGCTGAAGGGCAAGTTGGGCGTGCTCGCGCGCCTCTGTGGTTCGCCCCACCAAAGACTCATGCCAAGCCATGAAGAAGATGTTCCGAGCGAAGTTCGGGTTCAGTGTGAAGCCCAAGCTGAAGTCGGCATTAGCCCCGTCAAAATCGCCCCGGAAATGACGAACCATGCCGCGAACGCATAAGGCGCGTGGGTCGAGTTGACCGCCAATAAACAGGGGTTCGACGCTTTTCTCAGCTAGGCCCAGGTTTTCGGTGGGGTCCTCATCGAACTGGTATAGATAACGCATCAGGTAGGCAAACGCTTTGATCCAATGGGCCTGGACATTGCGCGGGTCGAGATCAATGGCGCGATCAGAGGCCGAGATGACCTCATCGAACTTATCCTGAGAGTAGAAGCCTCCTGCGTAGAAGATCGCCATTGCTCGTAGCGAGAGGTCGTAGGAGTTGAAGTCGATATCTCGAGACACAGACGCGCGATCTATTTCGGCAATGGATATCTGGGGGGCGATGGCGCCGACCACACTGCGTGTGATTTCGTCCTGCAGCGCGAAAATGTCGTCTAGCGTGCGGTCGTAGCGCTCGGCCCAAACATGGGCTCCATTTGTGCAGTCGATGAGTTGGGCAGTGATGCGTACGCGGTTTTGGGCTCGGCGGAGGCTGCCCTCTAGCATGTAGCGAACACCGAGTTCACGAGCGACATCTATATGGGTGACGGGACGGCCCCTGAACGAAAACGAGGAGTTGCGGGCGATGACGAAAAGCTCGGGAAAGCGCGAGAGCTCTGTGATGATGTCTTCAGAAACGCCGTCACAGAAGTATTCCTGTTCTGGGTCATTGGACATGTTCTGAAGGGGCAGGACAGCGATGGAGGGTTTGTCAGTGGGTTGCGATTGGTTTTGACTGAAATTAGATTCGCCCGCCATCGCCAATTTGTAGGCGCGAACTGGCTTGGGGATGTTTTTGAGCGCTAATTCGCCGAGGTCTATGATGTCGTGTTCGATTTTGCCTCGAACCTGCCGGTATGCGTCGTCAGACAGAATGACACCGCCTGGGTCTGCTACGCTTTCGAGCCTAGCGGCGAGATTGACGCCCTCACCGTAGATGTCGCCTTCGTCGAGGATCACGTCTCCAAGGTGCAGCCCAATGCGGAAACTGATCCGGCGGTCGGCGGGGCTCTCGCCTTCGGCGGCGAGGAGCGCCTTTTGGAGGGTCGCGGCAGCCTCTACGGCAGCAACGACAGAGCTGAACAGCGCAAGCAAACCATCTCCGGTAAGCTTGATGATCTCACCTCCGGCACTTTCAATGCCTGGATTGATGATATCTCGTCGCAGATTTTTGAGCCGAGCGAGAGTACCCGCTTCGTCGGTCGCCATAAGCCGTGAGTAGCCGACCATGTCGACGGCAAGTATGGCTGCGAGTCGGCGTGTCATGCGCAAGTCCTAAGAGCAATCTTCTTTTGAACCTAACAAGATCGGTAATGGTGTGCCAACGTTCGAATATGCTCGCGTTGTGCCGAGCGCTACCACTGACTTGCTAGAAATCCAAGGCTGGTTTGCCCTGAGAACGGTCATTCAGCCAGCCCTCAACCAGCGTCAGCTAAAACAAAAAGAAAGCAAAGTGAGCCCCCCGGCAACCTGCTAAGGGCCGCCGAGGGTTAGTTGTCAGGGTGGTCTTCGGTTAACGACATAGTCTGCCAGCCATTGCCAGTAGGCTTCCGCATCCCGAAATCCCTGAGCCTGAGCAGCCAGATCTTCCGCTGCCTTTCGGGTGCACCCGCCATCGTATTCAGCGATAGCAGCCCGTTCCTCGAACGCGTCGATGTCAGGGAAGGTCATGAGGCAACCGTCCCATGCGGGAGTCTTATCTGGTCAACGATCGACCGACGCTGCTCGTCACTAATGCCAGCCGAGTAGATGCCGTAGGTGATCCCGTTCTCCGACCGTGCCGATTGGTGACCGACCAAAGACGCCGTGAAGTGTTCAGGGACACCTGTTCGCTCGCACTGGGTCACAAACCATTTGCGGGTCGAGTGAAACACCAGCCCCGGTCGCTCCAAGCCCAGCCGTCGTCTCAGTCTCGCAAACCCCTTGGTGACATGCGCCACGGTCAGGTCAGGAAACAGAGGCCCGGACGAAGGTAACTGGCGGAACGTCTCATCCAGCGCTGGATGGACCGGAACCAATCTCTCCGCCGCGTCCGTCTTCAAAAGTCTCAGTTGGTTAGGTTGAACATGAACGAAGCAGCCGAGATTGCCCTTGGTCACGAGGTCTTGCCGGAGTAACCCGACCGCTTCCCCCGCTCGCATCCCTGACAGCAAACAGGTCAGCAGAACCGGATGCAGGTCTCGGTCATTGGCTCCCAGCAGTCTCACCACCTCATCGTCAGTCGGGACGGCATAGGGTTGAGGACGTACTTTCCGGTCGAAGAGAACAGTTCTGAAGGGGTTCTGTTCCAGATGCCCCTCATAGACCACCCAGTCGAGGAAGTGATTGACCTGAGACCAGATACGCCGCTGGGTTCTGGCTGTAATAGTCACCGATCCCCGAGACGAGAACTCAACCAGTTGTTCCAGGGTCAGCCCACGGGTTCGCTCTGACTTGCCGATCATTGGAGACAGTTGGGCTATTGCGGACAGAAACTCTCTTCCATCTGCTCTGGTCAGGCTGCAAACCGACTGGTCGCCGTATCGACTGGCGAATAACCCAACAGAGTATCGGACCGATTTAAATCCGCTGGGTCGTAGCTCGTTACTCCGCTTGTTCAGATAGGCTCGGCTCAGGTCACGAACGGGCACTTTCACCGGCGCTGACGGTCTGGCGAAGCTGGACCGCTCCAGAGTGCATCCAGAGTCCTCCAGAGTGGCCCGGAGACGGACGAGAGACGACTCTGGCTGGTCGACCCAATCAGGAACGTCAGCGGTGCTCTCTGGGGCAGACAGGGCATCTTCAGCTTGCGACCGAACCTGGTCCACCAGTGTCTCGAACCGGGCATTGACTTCAGCGGCTCGGACGCGGGCGGTGTTGCGGTCACTGGTCTTGAGGCTCTGCTTCAGCGCCTGAGCGCCCAGCGCGAGAGCCACGTCAACGGGATAGTTACGTCTATAGAGCCACGTATGGCCCTTCAGATAGGCATAGCGAATGTGAGCAGACATGAGTCTCCTCCTTTCAGGTTTAGAATTGGGATGAGTTCAGTTGGTTGAGACGAGTCTGACGATCATCTCGAGTGCCGGTTCACCGTAGGATCCAGCCAGAGGGCCGGTGACAGCAAAGCCGGTCACGCAGTCTTCAAACACCTCTTCCACGCGGAACAGATGTTCAGGGACGTCATCGAAGGCGCGGACAACCACGACGTCACCGGGGTTTAGCTCCAGCTCAGCCATCGTCGGACCTCCACGTCCAGAGAACCGCCAGCAAAACCAGCGCGGAGACAGCGGGATGGGACCGAGAGACCACCCAGAGCATCGTCGTCAGGACGGCCTTGGGCGGTGGGTGTAAAAGAAAACCCCCGACGAGAACGCCGAGGGCAGACAGGTACTTCATGAATCAAACTCCTGCAGTTGCTTCTTTATTTAGATGCAGGAGGTTGCTCAGTTTTGACGGAGGTGGACGTTCAGGTTTTCCGCGCGGATGGCAGGTTTGCAGACGAAGGGTCGACCAGTTTCCTGCCTAAAGGAAAAACAACCGTACTGCCTTATCAGAACCGAACGCTTAAGTTTGCACCGAGGCCATGCTCTTGGCCGTTGGAGCGAACTGAATAGCCATATCCTGCCGTTAGTCTGGCCAGATCAGAAATCTGATACCCTAGCCCCAGACCAAGCACGAAGCCATTTGCCCCTCGGTTTTGTCCGACTTGTGTGAACGTGCCAAATATCGGGCTCGTTACAGTGATTTCGTGCTCACTGTCTTTGTTTGCAAAGAAGTCATATTCATACCGGGCAAAGGCGATTGGGGTTAGCAAACCACTCTCTGTCAAGAAGTCGCGTTGATAATCAACTCCAATGGAAGCGACCAGGGACTCCGCGTTCGCTTTTTCAATTGAGTAGTTGAAATCACCACCGCCAGTCTCTGTGCCTGAACCTTGTTGAATACGCCCGTAGTTCAATCCAAAAACCGTAGAGACCCTTGCACCGCTGTCCAGGTTAAACAACTTCCGTGCCTGGATACCGGCGTGAATTCCTTCTTGGTCCAAATCAGACTTTGCCTCGCCTCCCGTAAAAGCATCAACAGAAGGGTTATTCCGGTTGGCGTCCGTTTCGCCGAACATGTAACCGATCAGCCCAGAGAACTCCCACGTTCCGGTTGTTGTACGCCCATAGACACCCACGTGATAGCTGTCGGTCGAAAAGTCCTGATCGACTTGATCGTGCTCATCCATGGAGGACGTCCCGAAGCCTGCATACACTCCGACCACACCTCTATCGGTACTTGCAACATCCGCTCCGACCAAAATGGTGCCCAGCGAATAGTCGAATGTGCCAAGGCCGTTATTTCCCTCAACGTCCCCGTTCACATAGGCCGTGTCGATCCACCAGCGCCGATCAGAACAGTCGATTGCGCCACTCGGGCTATGGGCCGTGTCGATGTCGCCTGCTGCAACGGGTTGATCCTTGTTGCTGAAGCCGACCGCTTGATACTTGCGGCAGTCAGCGTGGCTCAAAACTGTGTTGGTTATCAGGTCTAATTGCTCAAGCCCAATGGTCAAGTTGGAGGAATAAGGCTCCGCGTGCACACGGTTAAACCCTGCCAGACCTGAATTGGTAAGCGTGTTTACGGCATTACCCAAGGTTGACCCATTGGTCAGATTGGTTCCGGGTGACATGTTTGTGGTGTTGGCCACCGCGCCAGTCAGATTGCTGGCATTTGGCGAATTGGTAACTGCTGGGTTCTGAGGTAAGCTTGCGACCGGTTGTGCCGTGAATGCTATATCAATCTGACCATCTGTGGTCGGCGTGTTGGCTATCGTCAAATTAGACAACGCAGGAAGAGAACCTCCAGCAACAAGCGTCGGTGCGTCTCCATCGAACCTGGAAGCCCGAAAAACAGTGTAATTGTTGCCAGCAGCATAATCTTGTGCAGTCAGACCAGGTTGGGCAGCCTCTACTTGAATTGTGGCGCGGTTAATTCCTGTAACTGGCCCGCTGGATGACACCAAGTCAGCTTTCTGCCCGGCCGTCGGATCGACTTCAGTTAAGAGCCGTGACCCAGTTTCAAACGCGATTCCGCCACTGTTGTTGAGTGTACCAATTGAAAAGCCTGGCGAAAGCACCCCGCCGTTTTTAACTGTGAAGTTGAATGCGTTCACGGTTCCCGTTCCGGCCAGCGTGCCAAAGTTCTCAAAATTTACGGTGTTCAAACTGCTTGCCGCATCAAGCCGAACGGTTGTACCTGCGGCTATCGCCATATCGCTGGTCGAAGAAATCGAACTATTCGTCAGCGTGAAGTCAGAAGCCTCTGCAATCCGGGTTTGGATAAAATACGCCCCGAAAACCACCTCGGTCGCCCCCATAACAGTCAGGTTGTCATAGGTTAACGGTCGGTCAGACTGGAAGTAGACTTCAGTGGGGTCGATATTAGCCCCGTTGAATGGAGCGAATGTCATTGATCTGCCGGAACCGATCGACGTTCCAATGAGGTTCACTCGGAGCTTCCCGTTGATGTTTGTCGCCAAGGCTTCTCGGGAAACAAAGTCTCCGCTGCCCGCCGCGACATCAACATTCAGAAGAGTTAAAACTGAAGCATTGCTTGGAACGGTATTTTGGCCGGGAACGTACAACTCAATTTCACCTGAGGACGTGATTGAGGAGTTTCCAATTGTTAGTCCTGTAATGGGCCCGTTTGGGATCGGAAGACACGTGCGTTCCGTCGTTGAGATTGTTTGATTGACGCGAGTGCTTTCAGATCCAGAAGAGTACTCTATCCGAGGAGAACCCAATTCTACGCAGGCTTGCGAGCTTTGAGCTTGCGCGTCGTCCGTCACCAGCACAAAAGCCAAGGCTCCCAGTGTTGAATTAATGAAAACTGAACGCTGAGCATGTTGTGCCGTCGGTGCCGAGCTCTTTGTTTCCATCACCTTTCTCCTCTTATTCCATCGGCGAGAGTACACCCAAATGTGATACACCGTGAGTCTTTTGGCGTGCTTAAAAAAGTTGAACGATTGACTGCTTTGGGCTCGAAGCGGCAGTTCGCTGCATTAGGATTGAACATCCGCTCCGCCCCAACCCGCCAGCACCAGCAACCAGTCTTCAGCACCCGGAACGACTCGTCAGTGGGTCGTCAGCGCCAGTGGACGGCCCTCTAGCGGTCTAGTTGGCAGCCTCTCTAGCAGCCAAAATGCCCCCGAAACCGCCCCAGTTTCTCGGGCTTCGCTGAAAAGCCGATAACAATCATCGGACAGCAAGGATTCCTACCACCCCAGCCAGTCCTTCAGAACATGGAACGACAGCAGGCACTTGGGGCTAAACCCTCCGAGAAATGCCCCAGTTTATGCCCCAGTGGTTTCGGGTGTTACGGGTGCCGAAGGTGGGCCCTCAGAGGTCGTTGAAGGCCCATGCCACAGTCATAGCAGGTCTCGATCGACCCCGTTCGCCCAGAAGTCCCAGTCGTCGCGCTTGTTATCCGCCGCCGACCCCTCAATCAGGTGCTCAGGACGGACGCAGCGCTCGTTATGACAGCGATGACGCACCACCGTCGCCTCATCGATCACCGCCCGGTTAATCACGCAGTAAACGAACCGCGCAGAGGCCACTTGGCGACCGATATCGACGTTTATTTCAGGTGAATTTCACGGCCAAATTCGGTCGTTTTTTGCATCAGCAGGAAAAATGCACCTTAGAAGTCCATTTTTGCCATAAAAATAAGGGGTTTCAGGCCACTTTTCGCCCCATGAATTCTTCCAGGGCACACTATAGAAGAGAAGAACGCGATTATGCACCTGGTGCGTGCCCCCCATAAACGGTCTAATCAGCCGTCTCCTCATACGGGGTGCGTGGCTAAGCCGGGAGCATCAATGATGGGAGATAACCATCAATGGAAACCAACAACAATCCAACTGCTGGAGCGGAGGTAACCGAGCAAGTTCAACGTTTAGCAAAGGCCTATGGCGATCAGATCGTTCGGAGGGACAATAAGTTCTTCGACGTCGAGAATCTGAGTGTTCCACTGTCGCGCAATGACGTCGAGCGCATGATCCTGAACCGAGTACGAGACGAGCATCCTGAAGTCCCACTGAGCAAAGACCTTGTCAAAGGCTTATTCAAGCTGCTGATCGAAACGCAGCATACTGACGCCGACCGGTCATTTCAGGTCTGGAACGGAACGGCAATCTGTGAGGCCGGAAACTCTAATCGACTGATACGGTCACGGGGTGCGGTCGCAGCCAATACATGGGTCGAACCGGAATATCGCCAACTCAAGATCAATTCAGCTGAGCTTGGCGTCGTCGGGCAATTCTTCGACGAGTTCTTTCAGCTCGAGCACGACCGTGAGCAGTTCATGAACTGGCTGGCATGGAGCCTTCAGAACGAGGGAGAAAAGCCAGCTTGGGCTCCGTTCCTGTATTCGCGGGGAAGAGGTACTGGGAAAAGTACAACGGCTCGCATTCTGACCGAACTCTTTGGCACTTCGAATACCGTCGTTCCAAATAACGTCAGCAAGCTAACGCAGCAGTTCAACGCCACGGTTCTGACAAGCAAACTTGTGGTGTGTGAGGAAACCCAAATCAAGCCGGGGTCGCCGCAGGAAAACGCAATCAAGACCTTCATCACTGACCCTTACGTTCTGATTGAGCGGAAAGGGATTGAAGCTGAGCGTGCCAAGCAGTCTTGCTGCTTCCTGTTCACCTCGAACATCTGGCCATCATGGATCGGTGAGGGGGAGCGGCGTTACCTCGTAATGGATGTGAACCATGACGGTCGATCAGGGGGCTCTCGCGCCAACGAGTTTTCGAACCTCGTCGGTCAGGTTCATCAGTTCCTGGATGATCCGGCGAACGTGGCCCGTGTTTATAACGCCTTGATGCAGAGACAACTGCCGGTCGGATTCAGCGCCAAGAGCTTGAACATCGCTGACCATCAGACCCCGACCATGGAACGCCTGCACCAGACCAGTCGAGACACAATCGTTGATCGGTTGGAGGAAGAATTGAATGCTAGTGGGCTCGTCGCCTTGCCTGAAGCGGGGGTCGTTGAGTTCGTCCAGACGCACCTCAAAGGAAACATCAATCAAACCAAGCATCTCATGGATGAGTTGGATTGGCAGAAGACCAAGGTCAAGTGGGGTGGCAAGGACTATCAACGCGCGATCTGGGTCAAGTCTGGTTACTGGATCGACCAGGGCAAAATCCATGGCCCTGACTTTGAGCCGGTGAGCATCAACGATCACATTGCTGGTGATACCCGGTTCGCCGAAGTGGAGATCATATGATGGATGGTCAACACTTCTTCTTGAGAGACGACTGCGAGATCTGGCTGCAGGACATCATGGACACCCACTACGAGGAGGCCCTTTCGAGGGCCAACTCCGTCCTATCGCAAACCACAGAGGATGAGAACGGGTGCTGGGTTACCTCGACGCAGGGACGGCCGAAAACACGGTTCAAGGGCCGACAGGTAGCCTCTGCGCGGTTCGTTTACTGCGTGGTTGCTGAAGACTGGTCGCTGGTGCTGGCGGGGGCTTTGGTGGGGTTGATATTGTGTGGGCTAGGGAAATATCCCGTGCTTTTCTTCCATTACTTCCGCTAACCAAATCAAGCTTTCTGAGTCCAAACAAATTCGAACAATTTCCTGCCATGTCACGCGACGAATAAGACCAGGTACCCGGCACGCGGAAGCAGCTTGTCTAATTTGAACGTCCGCAGCTCCGCCAACTTTGTACCTAGGATTTCGGCCATCATATACGAAGACGGCGTGTCCATTTGAAGGATCCACATTTCCGTCAATATTGGTGACTGCAGCGAGTACGTTCCGGACGATCTGATAAGTTGGTAAAAGTGGGCAGGGAGACAGATCCTGCTTGTCGCTCCAATCAAATAAGTCAGGTATGTGATCCCAATAAGAAACGCCAACTTCCGTTAAAGCGCAGCGCGTTTGCCTGTTTTGCTGACGAGTATAGGTCCCATCGCACAAAGGCGTCTCGGACTTTTGCGGCTTGACGCGCGAGCAAATTCCGAACTCGGATTCGCTAAACTTGCATTCAACGGCTACCCGGTAATCGTCCCTTTCTAGGCAGACATCCAATTGCGTTGGTCGAGGCTCATTAAGCGTTTGAACGTCGACTTCCATGGACAGCGCAGTTTCTTGAGAAACGTTTCCAAAAGCTGAACGCCCACATTGGGCCGGAATTTGGGACAGTAATTCCAACTGGCCTGCGGCTTTGAAGGCTCCAAAAACACTTTGAGCCATCGCCTGCGAGCTTCTGAAAGATCGAAAATGCCTATGGCGATCCGTTGCTGCAATTTCAGCTTCAATCTCCGAGGCCATTCTTTCGTCGGATGGCAGCATGAGATTGAGATAAGGTTTTGAAACGGAGACGACTGGCGGCCTTCCCGGTGCCGATTGCACGTCGAGGTCGCCCTTGGAGAACGATTTGGCATAATTCCACCAAACCCCTTGCAGCAGCGCTTCGTGTTTTTTTGGTTCCGCCCCCATTTCACTTGATTTTTGCAAAGCACTTTTGGGCAACGAGTTCTGGTACTCAATTTGGGATAGCCCGATTAATCTTGGTGCTCTGCTTCGCTGGCCATATTGGACTTTTGCGTTCGGCAAGGATGCGAAGATTATACTAAGGCCAAGGACATTTGAGATTTCTTGCGACTTTTCTTCGAGAACAGACTTAAAGGCTCTGTCAGATGTAAGCCATCGCGACCACCAATCTGCTTCTCCTAGGACCACGATATCAGGCCGCTCCAAGACCATCTCACGACCAAAGGTGTCACGAATTTCCTTCGCAATTCTCGGAAGATTGGCCTCAACGATGGCGGCATATCGTAACCCTTCCAGCAGAGCGACAGGGGGCGGATCACTAGGGCCACCCGAGTGCCCAATCACCTTGAGTTCAACTAGTACAGCTCGGCCATGTTCCGTCAGGCCGAACATATCGATCTTTCCGATTTCACGATCTGCACGTGTCGCCTTTAGCGGAACTTGATAATCAAGCAGCTCAAATCGAGTCCCGTCTGGTAAATCCCAGCCCTCCTGTGCGTTAACCATCGCAATCGCAAAATGCTCTTCCCTGCGGTTCGTCTTCCCTTCAGTCGTAGGATAGCCACTTCTCCCTCCTAAATAGGGGCGACCAGTTGGACGTTTCGGAGCTTCTTCCTTAAGGCATTGATAGGCTTGGCAATACGAAGCTACGTCAATTCGCGCGACGTCTTTCGTTAATGAAGATTTTGGCCAGCGGCGGGCAAACAATAGATCAAATGTCATGTAACTTTATTAATCAGCGAAGTATGACTTGTCATGTCTGGCAGAGGTCCATCCGAGAGATCAATTCGGGCCGTACCTCGCAATTTACTACGCTAGGCCCTCTCGACTCCACCGAGCCTTTATCTGGCAGGGGTTATGCTTGTTCTCGGCGTCCTGATGAGCCCGTGCATGACAGCTTGGGCATAGTGCAATCGCGATGAAAGTTTTCTTGCCCGTTGATATGTCGGAGCAAAGTTCCTCACCGCAGATCTCGAGCAACTCCCCGCGCGACATTAACTCTTTGGTGGTGATGCCACATTGCTGGCACTGCGCCTCTTCAAGGGCGCACCTGACTTCCTCAACCGAGACGATCCGTTGATAGTTGCATTCAGTATCGGCCATTTTCATACCCCGCGAAATCGTTGACAACTCAACCCTGTGCAATGGACCTGCTCTGGCCTCACCCAGTATTCGGCTTGGATCATTCACGCTAACGCAGGTGTCGATCGCAAACAAGCCAGCGAGTATCACTCACACCTTGCCCCCAGAAACCGAGCAACCTCCTGCATCTAAATAAAGAAGCAACTGCAGGAGTTTGATCCATGAAGTACCTGTCCGCCCTCGGCGTTCTCGTCGGGGGTTTTCTTTTGCACCCACCGCCCAAGGCTGTCCTGACGACGATGCTCTGGGTGGTTTCGCGGTCTCATCCCGCTGTCTCGGCGCTGGTTCTGCTGGCGGTCCTCTCGACGTGGAGGTCCAACGATGACTGAACTGGAGCTGAACCCCGGTGACGTCGTGGTCGTTCGCGCCTTTGATGACGTCCCTGAGCATCTGTTCCGCGTGGACGAGGTGTTCGAAGACTGCGTGACCGGCTTTGCCGTCACCGGCCCTCTGGCTGGGTCCTACGGCGAACCAGCCCTCGAGATGATCCTACGGGTTGTCTCAATCAACTGAACCCATCCCAAAATTCAAAACAGAAAAGGAGGAGATTGATGTCTGCTCACGTTCGCTATGCCTATCTGAAGGGCCATACGTGGCTCTATAGACGAAACTATCCCGTTGACGTGGCTCTCGCGCTGGGCGCTCAGGCGCTGAAGCAGAGCCTCAAGACCAGTGACCGCAACACCGCCCGTGTCCGAGCCGCTGAAGTCAATGCGCGGTTCGAGACACTTGTGGAACAGGTTCGGTCCCAAGCAGAGGAGACCCTGTCTGCCCCAGAGAACACCGCTGACGTTCCTGATTGGGTCGATCAGCCAGAGTCGTCTCTCGTCCGTCTCCGGGCCACTCTGGAGGACTCTGGATGCAATCTGGAGCGGTCTGCCTTCATCAGGCCAACAGCACCAGTGAAAGTGCCGGTTCGTGACCTGAGTCGAGCCTATCTCAACAAGCGCAGTAACGAACTACGACCCAGCGGGTTCAAATCGGTCCGATACTCTGTCGGGTTGTTCTCTAGCCGACACGGGGACCAGCCGGTTTGCAGTCTGACCAGAGCAGACGGACGAGAGTTCCTGACGGCAATAGCCCAACTGTCTCCAATGATTGGCAAGTCAGAACGAACCCGTGGACTGACCTTGGACCAACTGGTCGCGTACTCATCTCGGGGATCAGTGACCATAACAGCCAGAACCCAGCGGCGTATCTGGTCACAGGTCAATCACTTCCTCGACTGGGTGGTCTACGAGGGGCATCTGGAACAGAACCCATTCCGGACCGTTCTCTTCGATCGCAAGGTGCGTCCTCAACCCTATGCCGTGCCGACTGACGATGAAGTCGTGCGACTGCTCCAAGCCAAGGACCGGGAACTGCACTCCGTTCTGCTGACCTGCCTGTTGACGGGAATGCGAGCGGGGGAAGCGGTGGGGTTGCTCCGGGAAGACCTCGTGACCAAGGGCAATCTCGGATGCTTCGTTCATGTTCAACCCAATGAGTTAAGACTGCTTAAGACGGACGCGGCTGAAAGACTGGTTCCGGTTCACCCGGTGCTGGACGAGACTTTCCGGCAACTGCCTAGCCAAGGCCCTCTGTTTCCTGACCTAACCGTGGCGCATGTCACCAAGGGGTTTGCACGACTGAGACGGCGGCTGGGACTGGAGCGACCGGGGCTAGTGTTTCACTCGACCCGCAAGTGGTTTGTAACCCAGTGCGAGCGAACAGGTGTTCCTGAACACTTCACGGCATCACTGGTCGGTCACCAATCTGCACGGTCAGAGAACGGGATCACCTATGGCATCTACTCGGCGGGCATCAGCGACGAGCAACGCCGGTCTATCGTCGATCAGATAAGACTTCCGGTATGAGTTTCCCGGACATTGATGCGTTCGAGGAACGGGCTGCTATCGCCGAGTTCGATGGCGGTTGCACCCGTAAAGCAGCGGAAGATCTGGCGGCTCGCGCTCAAGGGTTCCGGGATGCGGAAGCCTATTGGCAGTGGTTGGCCGACTATGTCGTCAACCGAAGACCACCCTGACGACCAACCCTCGGCGGCCCTTAGTGGGTTGCCGGGGGATCACTTTGCTTTCTTTTTGAAAGGAATGACTAAAATCCAACATCGACAGCGCGGTTTATTAGTTATTGTCTTTTTTAGTACTTTATTGAATCATACTGGCTCTAATATTTTGATAAGATGCAGTTTTCGCGTCGGTGTAATGGGTAATGATAGATATGTTTAAGTGGGTTCAAAAAGGCGCTCTTGACACAACGAAAATAGTCAATGGCGCGTTTAACAAGGCTGTAAAACAGACTGGAGCTGTACTGGACAGTGAAACAGCAAAGCGGCTCAAGGAAAGCACCGTTTCTGCGATGACGATGGCTGGCAACATCGCCAAGAACATGTCTGATTTGAATGGCGATGGGAAAGTCGACGCTGAAGATCTTAAAGTTGCGGCGGAAAAGGCAGGCATAGCTTGGGATAGTATCGACGCAGACTTAAAGACCGCATTGCTAGCTGGCGGAGTGGCAGGCGTAGGTGTCAACATCGTGCCGTTCGTGGGGCAAGCTATAGCTATCCCAACTTTTATCGGAACAACTGCGTATTTCTACCTTGTCACCAAGCTTAACAATTTAAAGAAAAAGTAAGTTCCATAAATTAAAGCGGTAACCAACCTTCAGCGGCTAATCAAAGCCTGCGACCCGCGCCAATGCCCCACCAACACCCCCGACCCACCAGCACCAGCAACCAGTCTTCAGCCCCCGGAACGACTCGTCAGCGGTCCAGAACGGTCGCTCTAGCGGTCTAGGCAGCTCCCGTTAACGGTCGATCCAGCGGTCAAAATGCCCCCGAAACCGCCCCAGTTGGTCAGGCTAGTGGGAAAACGCGATAACAATCATCGGAGGGCAAGGATTCCTACCACCCCAGCCAGTTCATCAGAACATGGAACGACAGCAGGCGCTTGGGCTTGAACCCTCCGAGAAATGCCCCCGTTTATGCCCCCGCACCAATCACACACACCTTGCTAGTCTGCAATGCTGTTTGCACGGTCAGCAGTGACCTCCCCCAGACAAAGGGAAAGGCCGATAGCGGTTGTGGCTGAGTATAGTCGCGCATAGGGATAAGTAATGGAAAACGCAGGATAAAGAGGAGAAGAGAAACTCAAACCTCTCACCCCCACCCGAGCCTCCAGTTTCCTCATCCCCCCAGAGATTCCAGATACGCTAACCGCTCGCTGAAGATACGCTGACGAACCCTATAGGCGTGGGTAACAAAAAAAGCCTTGATTGTTTACTCAACCAAAGATAGTTTCGGCTTCCTTGAACCGCCCGCATCCCGTGGGCACCATGATCAGCGTCTAGAGGCGCTATAGCGGTTTGGTCCGCTATCGAGGCACCTGAAGGGCCTCAATTCTCAAACACAACATAACCCACAGTCGAGGTGCGTCTCGTTGATGGCTTGATGCTGTCTTCGGTTCCGCCCGGCTAATCACGTCTTCAGGGCCTCAATGCGCTCTGGGCGTGGTCGCATATATTGAGGACCAAATTGACTCATGGAAGAAACATACGCTGGAAAGACCCTAGACGACTTTCCGATCACAAATCCGCACTACTCCAAACTACTAGATGTTCACCGATTTTCAGAACACCCGAACGTTTCCCATCTGACCAAGCAGATCTGGGCAATATGTTATGGGGAACCAGAAAGCAGCAACCCAAGGAAGGGTGGCGTAAGACCCAAAGCGAACAGTTTCGCTCAACTTCGCGCTATATTGCTCGATCTTTTTGTGGCTTGGGATACCGACCCCGAACTGTCCATTGGCGTAGCGATGAGCAACACAGCCTGGAGCACGGGATCCCGGTATAACAAGATAGGGATGTCCCGCTTAGCACCGAAGATAATACATCGGCTGCATGAAGTTGGTTACATCTCATTGGCGGCTGGCAGCTATACCGTTCCCGGTGCCAACTCGAACCGTACCACCCGGATTAGGGCCGCAGAACCGCTTAGGCAAATGTTTCGGGACGCTAAGTTTGGACCACAGCATATTCTGACCCATCCGGGAAAGGAGTGCATTCTAATGCGATCCAGCGAGAAGTCAGAAAGAAACATCGAATACAAGGATACTCCAGTCACGGACTGGATGAGAGCAGACCTGATGAAGTACAACGGGTTGTTGCTGCGAACTTTCATCGACATACCCGATCAGGAAGACACGTTCATTGAGCGTCCGATTAAGTCTGGTGCTCGTGCGGGCGAGATAACCCGAGTTCCTATCTGTGGGTTCGATAACTTCGTTCACCGTGTCTTCAATCGCAACGACTGGTCATGCGGTGGCCGCTTCTATGGTGGCTGGTGGCAATCGGTGGGTTCAGAGGTTCGGAAGCGCATCCACATCAACGACGAACCGACAGTCGAGGTGGACTATCAAGCCCTTCACGTCGCGATTCTGGCAGCAAAGAGAGGAGTTAAGCTGGAGGGTGATCCCTATGAGTTGGATGAACAACCATTGCCTGACTTGGATAACGTGAAGCAGCGCAAGTTGGTGAAACTGCTGATCCTCATGGCTCTTAACGCCAAGAACGAGCGGTCAGCTTATAGTGCGTTCCGGGACGCTTCTCCGGTTGGCTCGATGGCAAAGTCGATGAAGAATGCGGAACTTCGGTTGGTATTAGATGCTGCTATCAAGAAACATCCATTCCTTGAGGATGACCTCTGTGCGGATCGTGGGATAACACTGATGAACTTGGACAGTTTGATGGCTTCAATGGTGATCAGACATTTCACCAGACAGAAGATACCTGTCCTGTGCATCCACGACAGTTTCCTGATTGGTTATTCGTATGCAATACGGCTCAAGACAGCCATGAATCTTGCAGCGAAGAGGGTTCTTGGTTGCCCGGTTGCCCTGTCCAATAATTATCTGGGGTTAGATGAGGTGGAACGAAGCACTCCCAGTTTGGTCGATGATTACATGGATATGCGCCATCTTCCTCGCACCCACGCCTATAGGGTTCGTCAGCGTATCTTCAGCGAGCGGTTAGCGTATCTGGAATCTCTGGGGGGATGAGGAAACTGGAGGCTCGGGTGGGGGTGAGAGGCTTGAGTTTCTCTTCTCCCCTTTATCCTGCGTTTTCCATTACTTATCCCTATGCCCGACTATACTCGGCCATAACCGCTATCGGCCTTTCCCTTTGTCTGGGGGAGGTCACTGCTGACCGTGCAAACAGCATTGCAGACTAGCAAGACATGTGTGATCTGAGCGGGGGCATAAACGGGGGCATTTCTCGGAGGGTTCAAGCCCAAGCGCCTGCTGTCGTTCCATGTTCTGATGAACTGGCTGGGGTGGTAGGA